>NZ_JAAGPS010000083.1:0-33280 GCF_017105025.1 Paraburkholderia sp. Ac-20336
TAAACCTGGCTCAGCATCACGAGTGCGATCAGCAAGGCGATGTTGCGCGCGAGCAGCGTCCTCGGCAGCGCCCGCTGCCAGAGCGCGCGCGTCATGGTTCGACGTCGGCGGCGAGCATGTAGCCGACGCCCCACACGGTGCGGATGAAACGCGGCTTGGCCGGATCGTCCTCGACAATCTGCCGCAGCCGCAGCACCTGCACGTCGATGCTGCGATCGAGCGCGTCATGGTCGCGCCCGCGGGCGCGCGCGAGCAGATTGTCGCGGCTCACAGCACGATTCGGCGACGACGCGAGCGCGACGAGCAGCAGCATCTGCGCCGAATGAATCTCGAGCGGTTCGCCCGCGCGCCGCAGTTCCTGCTTGCCGACGTCGAGCGTGAAGTCGCCGAAACGCACGCGCTGCGAGGTCACGGTAACATCGCCCGCGGCCATCTTCTGGCGCCGCAGCAGCGCGTTGATGCGCGCGACCAGTTCGCGCGGCAAGAACGGTTTCGCGAGGTAATCGTCGGCGCCGGTTTCGAGGCCGGTCACGCGGTCGAGCGGATCGCCCTTCGCGGTCAGCATCAGGATCGGCAGCGTCTCGCCTTGCGCGCGCAGCTTCGCGCAGATTTCGAGGCCGTCCTCTTCGCCGATCATCAGATCGAGCACGAGCAGATCGAACGGCTCGCGTTCGAGATAGCGGTACAGCCGCTTGCTGTCTTCGGCGGCGCGCACGTCGAAGCCGTGGCCGCGCAGAAAGCGCAGCAGCATGTTGCGCAGTTCGGCTTCGTCGTCGAGCACGATGATTCTGGCGGGGCGTTCCATGCGCAAGCTCCTCGTAGCGGGCGCCGGCTCGCGCCCTGCGCGACCGCTGCGACCTCGGCGACCCCGCCCCGGCCGCAACCGGCGCCGTTGAACCAGCATAGGACATGCGTCAGGCGCCCACGCCTCGTGAATTCCCGCTGTCCGAACGCAGGGAAGACAGCGCCAGCAGGACGGTTCGCACGATGTATTCAGCGCTACACGTAAAGCTTGCAGCGCTTTGCACTTTCTACCGTCACGCCTGCCGCGCCGACACCTGCTGCCGGGCGCGCTTGCCGTTGCCGCAATGGGCGGGAAGCCCTGCGCGCGGGCAGGAACGAAGTTTGCTACGTAACGCCGGTTCGCGCGGGGCTAACCACCCATTTCTTCCGGAACCCTCAGATGAGTTACCAGGATATCGATAAAGAAATCGCTCACCTCGAAATCGTCTTCAGCCTGATTTCCACGCGCGACCGTTTTCCGCTGTCGTACTGGCATCAACGGCTGCATGCGCTGACCCGTTCGTCGACGATGCTGCCGACGCAACGCCAACGTCTCGCGCAACTCGAAGCGACGCTGCGCTCGGTCGGCGCGACACGGAACCTGGCCGGCGCCAAAACGCGGCGGCCTCGCGGCCTCGGCTATGAACCTCCAAACACGCTCGTCCCCGACGCTTAAGCCGTTAGAATCCGCGCGCCGAGCGCCAGCACGAGTGCCGGCACCATCACGAACACGCCGGCCTTGAGGAACTTCGCGAAGCTCACGTCCTCGCCTTCGCGGCGAATCGCGTTGAGCCAGAGGATCGTGGCGAGCGAACCGGTAATCGACAGGTTCGGCCCGAGGTCGACGCCGATCAGCAGCGCGTCGATCACGCGCTCGGGGCTGTGCGCCTGCAACACCGTCGAACTCGCGATCAGGCCGGCGGGCAGGTTGTTCATCAGGTTGCTGCCGAACGCGACGATTGCGCCGGCCCAGCCCGCCGCGGCCATTTCGTTGTGTTCGGTCGCGCGCCGCAACGCGGCCGCGAGCGTCGCAATCACGCCCGTGTGATCGAGCATCTCGACGAGCACGAACAGCGCGGCGACGAGCGGCAGCACGCTCCACGAGATTTCGCGGATCATCGGCAGCGGCGATTTGCGCTCCTTGATAAGTACGACGAGCGCGGTCAGCGTGCCGAGGATCGCGGTCGGCATGCCGAGCGGGATGTCGTACGCGGAGACCGTCAGCAACGCGGCCGCCGTTACCGCGATGCCCGCGAGCGCGACGCGCCCGCTCGCCGACAGCATCACCGCCTCGAGATTCGCCGCGCAGACGCCGGCCAGCGCCTCGCGCTGGGTCCAGCGCAGCATCACGAAGGTCGCGCCGATCGACAGCAGCGACGGCAGCGTGAAGCGCAGCATCCACGGCCCGAGCGGCGGCGTGTGATTGCCGTAGAGCACGATATTGGCCGGATTCGAGATCGGCAGCACGAAGCTCGCCGCATTGGCGACGAACGCGCAGACGAACAGCAGCGGCAACGGCGGCGTTTTCGCTGTCTTCGCGGCCGCGAACACGGCCGGCGTGAGCACGACCGCGGTCGCATCGTTGGAAAGAAACGCGGTAATCACGACGCCGACCAGGTACACGAGCACGAACAGCTTGCGCGGCGAGCCGCGCGCATGGTTGACCGCGAGCACCGCGACCCAGTCGAACAGCCCCTCGCGGCGGCCGACTTCCGAGAGCAGCATCATGCCGAACAGGAACAGATAGACGTCGCTGCCCTTGCCGATCGCCTCGACGGCGAGCGACACGGGCAACAGGCCGAGCGACACGAGCAGCAGCGCACCGGCGACGGCCCACACGGCCTCGGGCCATTTGAACGGCCGCGCGATGACACCGGCGGTGGCAAGCGCGGCAATACCCCACGAAAGAAACACGGAATTCACGAAGTCGGCCCGGCTGAAGGGTTGCGCGGATTGTGCTTTGCCTGATACAACCCGCTTGTTGGGGTCACAAATTACCACAGCGCCTCGCCCGGCGCGCCAGGCTTTCAAAGCTGTCTTTCAAAGCCATTAGCGTCACGGCGACAACAATCTGTTTTCGCTCACCCGTCTATTCAGTTTCCATGGGTGTCCCTACTATCCGCACTGATGCGCGATCCGTCGCGCGCAACCGACACGACACGATGCCCACTCGACCTTCCGATGCCGTCCGCTACAACGGCGCGGCCATCGCGCTGCACTGGCTGATCGCGGCGCTGATCATCTGCGGTTTCTATATCGGCTGGATCATGACCGATATCCCCGGCTTTACGCCCACGAAGCTCAAGTACTTCTCGTGGCACAAGTGGATCGGCGTGACCGTCTTCGCGCTCGCGGTGCTCCGCGTGCTCTGGCGCGCTACGCACCGCGCGCCCGCGCTCGACGACGCGACGCCCGGCTGGCAGAAGGCCGCCGCGCATCTCGTGCACGGCGTGCTGTATCTGCTGATGCTGGCGATTCCGCTGTCCGGCTACTTCTATACCTCGGCGGCCGGCATTCCGGTCGTGTATCTCGGCCTCGTGCCGCTGCCGACCTTCATCGGCCCCGACCAGGCGCTGAAGGCGACGCTGCGCACGGTTCACGTGCTGCTCAATTACACGCTGCTCGCGCTCGTCGCCATGCACGTGCTCGCCGCGCTCAAGCATCAGTTCATCGATCGAGACGGCCTGCTCGCCCGCATGGTGCCGTTTCTGAAGACGCGCGCATGACCGCACGAAGCGACACGAAGCGACGCGCAGGCTTCGGCCAGCCCGCCGGCACCCGATTGACTACGACCCGTTGGCAATCTAATTCCGCGCGGTATGCAATGAACGCGCGCGACTCGGATAGGATGCGTACCACCATGAAAGCGACCCTTCACCACTTCCATCACGCCGCCCAGCGCGCCGCGCTCGCCGGCCTCGCCGCGTTTTCCCTGTTCGGCGCGGGCCTCGCGCACGCCGACGTCGATCTCGCCAAAAGCAGCGTCGTTGCCACGACGAAACAGATGAACGTGCCCGTCGACGGCAAGTTCAAAAAGTTCTCGGCGCAACTGAACTTCGATCCGGCCAAACCGACGGCGGGCAGCGCCAACGTGTCGATCGACACCGCGAGCTACGACCTCGGCGCCGACGACTACAACAAGCAGGCGCAAGGCAAGGAATGGTTCGACAGCGCGGCCTTCCCGAACGCGACCTTCGTATCGAGCGCGATCGCGCCGGCCGGCGGCAACCAGTACAAGGTGACCGGCAAGCTCACGATCAAGGGCAAGTCGCAAACCGTCGTGGTGCCGGTCGTGATCGCGAGCCAGGGCGCGACGCAAACCTTCGACGGCTCGCTGCCGATCAAGCGCACGCAGTTCGACGTCGGCACCGGCGAGTGGAAGGACACCTCGGTCGTCGCCGATGAAGTCGTCATCAAATTCCACCTCGTTTCCACGAAGAAATAACGCGGAACGCAGCATCGCAATACGCAGTACCGGATACGCAGCACCGAAGCACGACGGCATGTCACACGACCGCCGTACCACGACACTTTCTGAAATCTGGAGTCCACCTTGAAAAAATCCTTCCTGCTCGCCGCGGGCGCGCTCGCCGCTGCGCTGTCGTTCAACGCGATGGCCGCCGACACCTACGTGCTCGATCCGACCCACACGTCCCCGAGCTTCGAGGCCGATCACATGGGCGGCGTCTCGATCTGGCGCGGCAAGTTCAAGAAGAGCAGCGGCACCGTGGTGCTCGATCGCGCGGCGAAAACCGGCACCGTCGATGTGACGATCGACATGACCTCGGTCGACATCGGCAACGACAAGCTCAACGAGGAACTCGTCGGCGAGAAGTTCTTCGACACCGCGAAGTTCCCGACCGCGACCTACAAGGGCACGCAGATCCGCTTCGACGGCGACAAGCCGGTCGAAGTGATCGGCACGCTGACGATGCATGGCGTCACGAAGCCGGTCAATCTGAAGATCGAATCGTTCAAGTGCATTCAGCACCCGATGCTCAAGCGCGAAGTGTGCGGCACGGAATCGACCGCGACGTTCAACCGCGACGACTTCGGGGTCGACTTCGGCAAGGCGTACGGCTTCAACATGAAGACGACGCTGCATATCCAGGCTGAAGGCATCAAGCAGTAAGGCAGGCCCGACGTAACGGGCATGTAGCAGACACGTAGCACCCATCGCGGGCGCGCCGTCGGGCGCCCGCGATGTCGTTTTCAGTGGGCCGCGGCGGCGCTCGGACGATGAGCGCCGGCAAGGTACCATGACGGTTTGGCAGACCGCGACAGACACAGCGCGGCGCCGGCATCGATCGTCCGATCGTCCAACCGTCATTACCCGCGCGTCCACCGCTTCATGAATTCTCCGCCCCGCCGCATCGCGCATCTCGACATGGACGCGTTCTACGCGTCCGTCGAGCTGCTGCGCTATCCCGAGCTGCGCGGGCGCGCGGTCGTGATCGGCGGCGGCCGCAACAGCGCACCGCAGGTGCTCGAAGACGGCAGCAAGCGCTTCGCGAAACTGCGCGATTACGCGGGCCGCGGCGTCGTTACCACGTCCACCTACGAAGCGCGCGCGCTCGGCGTGTTTTCGGCAATGGGGATGATGAAGGCCGCCGCGCTCGCGCCCGACGCGATCCTGCTGCCGACCGACTTCGACTCGTACCGCCACTACTCGCGCCTGTTCAAGGCCGCGGTCAGGACGTTCACGGACCGCATCGAGGATCGCGGCATCGACGAAATCTATATCGACCTCACCGAGCTGCCCGGCGAGCCGCGCGACCTCGGCATGCGCATCAAGCAGGCCGTCAGACAGGCGACCGGCCTCACGTGCTCGATCTGCGTCGCGCCGAACAAGCTGCTCGCGAAAATCGGCTCCGAACTCGACAAGCCCGACGGCCTCACGCTCCTCGCGCCGGCCGACATCCCGCTGCGCGTGTGGCCGCTGCCGGTGCGCAAGGTCAACGGCATCGGCCCGAAGGCCGCGCAGAAACTGACCGCGCTCGGCATCGCGACGGTCGGCGATCTCGCCGCCGCCGACGCGGGGCTGTTGCAGGACCATTTCGGGCGTAGCTATTCGGCCTGGCTCATGCAGGTCGCGCAGGGCCACGACGAGCGTCCGGTGGTGGTCGAATCGGAGCCGAAATCGATCAGCCGCGAGACCACCTTCGAGCGCGATCTGCATCCGCGTCATGACCGCCCGGCGCTATCGAGCGCGTTTACGGGGCTGTGCGTGCGCGTCGCCGACGATCTCGCGCGCAAGGGCTACGTGGGCCGCACGGTCGGCATCAAGCTGCGTTACGACGATTTCCGCACGGTCACGCGCGATCTGACGCTCGACGACCCGACCGCCGACGCCGCCGAGATTCGCCGCGCGGCCACCGAATGTCTACGGCGGGTGGAGTTGAACCGCAAGCTGCGCTTGCTGGGCGTGCGCATCAGCGCGTTGATGCCGGCGAGCGAAGCGGCGCTCAAGCCGCGTTTGCCGGTTCAGGCCGACTTGCCCTTCGCGAGCGACCCATAGGTCGTATCGGCCGTATCGGTCGGCACACCCACCGCATTCGCAACCGGGCGTGCGGGCGCCTCGGGCGGCATCTCGCCCGGCACCGCTGTCGCCGCCACCGAAAACGCAAACGTGTTGACGCCGTTCGCGCTCTGCGCGGACACGGTGCCGCGATGCATCTCCGCGATCGCCTTTACGATCGCGAGCCCGAGCCCGTGGTTTTCGCGGCTGTTGGTGCGCGAGGCTTCGGCGCGATAGAAGCGGTCGAACAGATGCTCGAACACGTCCGGCGCGATCGGCGCGCCCGGATTCGCGACGGCCACGCACCACTGGCCGCTCATGCGGCCTTCCCCGCGCGCGATCGTCACGCTGATCGACGCGCCCGGCTCGCAATGCTGGATCGCGTTCATCAGCAGATTCGTGCAAGCGCGGCCGAACAGCGAGCGGTTCACGCGCGCGAGCGCATCGCCATGCAGTTGCGCATGCACGCGCGCCTCTTCGAGCGGAATCTCGAGAAACTCCAGCGTATGCGCGACTTCCGCCGCGAGCGATACCTCGACGAGCCCGGTCGCGCGTTCGCCCTGATCGGCGCGCGCGAGAAACAGCATGTCGTTGATGATCGCGCGCATGCGCTCGAATTCCTCGAGGTTCGATTGCAGCGTATGGCGCAGATCGTCGACCGAGCGGTTGCGCGTGAGCGCGACTTCGGTCTGGCCGATCAGGATCGTCACCGGCGTGCGCAGTTCGTGCGCGACGTCCGCGTTGAACGATTCGAGGCGGCCATAGGCGCCGTCGAGCCGTTCGAGCGCGCCGTTGAACGAGTTCGCGAGGTCGTTGAGTTCGAGCGGCAGCGACGCCGTGTTGAGCCGTTGCGAGCGATTGTTCGGACTCACCGCCGAGGCGTCGCGCGTGAGACGCGTGAGCGGCGCGAGCCCGATGCGCGTGACCGAATAGCTGAGCAGCAGCACGGCGAGACTGCCGAGCGCGGAAAGCGCGGCAAGCGTCGAGCCGAACACGCGCATCGTGCGCAGATTCGGCGAATAGCTCGACGCGACCTGCAACTGCACGGGTGGCCGCGAGGCATTGGCCGCCAGCGTCATCGTGAACGTCAGCATGTCGGGACCGCCGTCCGCCGGCGTGATGCGCGCGTAGCCATCGGGCCAGCTTTTCATGACCGTGCCCTGCACCGGCGTGCCGAAGCGGAAATTCGGGTCCTCGCTCGACACCGCGTACACGGTGCTGCTGTCGTGCGGCGTCATGTCGGTGAGTTTTTCGCGGGCGATGCGCCATTTGTCGGCCGTGCTCGCGTGATAGACGATGATGCGCGCGATCTGCGTGCGATCGTCGAGCGATTCGCGCAGATGGTGTTCGAGCTGCGTGCGCAGCACGAGAAAGAGCCCGGTGCCCACGAGCGTGAACACGAACAGCGCGACGAACGCGAACATCAGCGCGAGACGCCGGGCGATCGAGCGGTTCATGACGGCTCGGCCTCTTCGCGCACTTCGAGCACGTAGCCCATGCCGCGCACGGTGTGCAGCAGCTTCGAGGGGAACGGGCCGTCGAGCTTCGCGCGCAGCCGCTTGATCGCGGTTTCGACGACGTTGGTGTGGCTGTCGAAATTGACGTCCCACACGAGTTCGGTAATCGCGGTCTTCGAGAGAATATCGCCCTGGCGGCGCGCGAGCACGCTCAACAGCTGGAACTCTTTCGCGGTCAGATCGAGCCGCACGCCGTCGCGCGTCGCACGGCGGCCGATCAGATCGACGAACAGATCGCCGACCGAAATCAGCGTGGATTCCTGCGAACGCGTGCGGCGCGCGAGCGCATGCAGACGCTCGACGAGTTCGAGAAACGAAAACGGTTTGGTCAGATAGTCGTCGGCGCCTTCGCGCAGACCGCGCACGCGGTCGTTCACGTGATCGCGCGCGGTCAGCATGATGACCGGCGTCGACTTGCGCATGCGCAGCGCCTTCAGCACGCTGAAGCCGTCGCGCTTGGGCAGCATCACGTCGAGGACGATCACGTCGTAATCGAATTCGGTTGCCAGATGCATGCCTTCCTCGCCGTCGAGCGCGACGTCGACGACCCAGCCCTGCTCTGTCAAACCGGAGCGCAAGTAGTCCACGACCTTGTGCTCGTCTTCAACAATCAGCAATTTCATGCGTGTCCCCTGTCGGCCGTGGCCAGTGCTTCAGCATCGGCTACGGTCCCTTGCAACGTCGCTGCCCGACCTTGCATTATACGAAACGACCCTTGATTCTTGCTGCCAGCGGCGCCGGCCTGGGCGCAGGCCTCGGCCTTGATTTGGGCCTGGCCTGGCTCTGCCACGGCCCGGCCCCGCGTGCCGAGCGGCGGGCTTCGCGAGATAGCAGGTCAGCGCGCGGGCGCCGGTGTCCGCTGCGGTTGCGCGCTAGCCGGCAGGTTGGCTACGTTCGTGACGTTCGCTGCGTTCGTCGCATTCGCGGCCTGTGCGCCGCCGCTACGGCCATCATGACTGCCGCCGTTACCGTTGCCATTCGCGCCACTGCTGCCGGCGCCATCCGTCCCGCCTGCGGCACCTGTACCGCCCGCATCCCAGCCGCCGCCGAGCGCCTTCACGAGCGCGACCGACACCGTCAACTGCTGGCCATGAATCTGCACGTCCTGGCGCTCGCTCGTGAGCAGCGACTGTTGCGCATCGATCACGTTCAGATACGCGACGAGACCGCCCGAATAGCGGTCGTTCGCGAGCGACAGCAGCCGCTGCGCATCCTCAACCGCCTCGCTCGACTGCTTCGCCGCGCCGTCGAGCACCGACAGTCCGGTAATGCCGTCCTGCACCTGCTGGAACGCGCTCAGCACCGTCTGCCGATAGTTCGCCTCGGTGGCCTTGTAGCCCGCGCTCGCGTATTTGACGTTGGCCGCGCGCCGTCCGCCGTCGAACAGCACCTGGCCAACCGTCGCGCCGAGCGTCCACATCAGCGTCGGCGCGGTGAGCAGATTGGCGAACTCGGTGCTCTCCCAGCCGATGCCGGGCGTGAGCGTCAGACTCGGGAAAAACGCGGCCTTGGCCACGCCGATCTGCGCGTTGGCCGCGGCCATCGCGCGTTCGGCCGAAGCCACGTCGGGCCGCCGTTGCAGCACGTCGCTCGGCACGCCGAGCGGAATGGCCGGCGCCTTGATGTCGACCACCTTCGGCTCGATCGCGAACTGCGGAGCCGGCACGCCGACCAGCGCGGCGATCGCATGCTCGTACTGCGCGCGCTGGTTGAGCAGCAGTTGCGCCTGCACGCGCGTCGCATCGAGCTGCGATTTCTGCTGCAGCACGTCGAGCCCCGACACCGCGCCGAGATCGTGCTCGGAGCTCACGTAGTCGAGCGCTTTCTGTTGCAGCTTGACCGACTGGTTCAGCACGTCGATCTCGGCGTCGAGCTCGCGCAGCGAGAAATAGTCGCTGGCCAGATCGGTCGTCAGCACGAGGCGCGCATTCGCGAGATCGTCGGCAGACTGTTCCGCCGACGCCTTCGCGCCCTCGACCTCGCGGCGGATGCGCCCGAACAGATCGGTGTCGTAGCTGATCGTCGGCCCGAGCTGGATGTTGTTCTGCACCGTCGATTGCGTCGGCGTCGCGTAGTTCGTGAGCGGCCGGTCGTGCGAAATCCGGAAGCGCGAACCGCTTGCGCCGAGATCGACTTCGGGCACGCGCTGCGCGCTCAGGTTCGCAAGCGTCGCGCGCGCCTGCTCGTAGTGCGCGCTCGCCGCGACGAGCGTCTGGTTCTGCGCGAGCGCCTCGGCTTCGAGCGAGGTGAGCGTCGGATCGGCGAAGCTCGTCCACCAGTCGGGCGCGATCGGCGCATGCGAGGGCGCGGCGACGCGCCAGAACGAATCGGTGTGCCAGTCCGGCGGCACCTCGGCCTGCGGGCGCTGATAGTCCGGGCCGACCGTGCAGGCGGCGAGCAGCGCCGCGCCGGCGAGCGCGCTCAGCGCGGCGAGCGCGCCGCCGCGTGCCCGCTTGCGCGCAGGTTCCCGCGCCCGCTCCCGGCATGAAGCCGCGAACATCACGACGCCTCCTTGCCGTTTTTCCCGGTCGGCTCGATCTGCACGTGATCGCCGTCGGCAATCGAATCGCTCGGGTTGATGATGATGTGATCGGTCAGCGCGACGCCGCTGTCGATTTCGAGCGTCTGCCCGAGGTCCTGCGCGATCACGACTTTGCGCAGGCTCACGTTGCCCTTCGCATCGACGACCGCGACGCGCGGACCTTCGGCGCGAAACAGCAGCGCATTGCTCGGCACCGTGAGCCGCGCCTGGGCGGCCGCGGGCACCGCGACCTGCACGTAGGCGCCGGGCCGCAGCTTGTCGTCGGGATTCGGCAGCGTCACTTCGATTTGCAGCGAGCGCGTCGGCACGTCGATCGCGCCCGACATGTGCGTGATCTTGCCGTCGAACTGCTGCCCCGGCAATTCGGCCTGCGTGACCACCACCTTCTGCCCGACCGCGACGTTCTGCGCGTAGGCCTGCGGCAACTGCACGTAGACGCGCAGCGGGTCCGACTGCGCGAGCGCGAACAGCGCGCGGCTCGTGCCGCTGCCCGCGTCGATCAGATCGCCGACGTCGACGTTGCGCTGCGTGACCACGCCCGTGAACGGCGCGACGATCCGCTTGAACGATTCGAGCTGCTGCAGACGCTTGACGTTGGCATCCGCGGCGGCGAGATTGGCGACGTCCTGCGTATACGTGCTTTGCCGTTCGTCGAGTTCCTGCTGCGAGACCGCATCGCGTTGCCGCAATTGCTGCCAGCGTTCGAGCGAGCTTTTCGCGAGGCCGAGGCTCGAACTGGTCTGCTGACGCTGCGCCAGCGCCTGCGCGAGTTCCTGGTCGATTTCCGGCGTGTCGAGTTCGGCGAGCAGTTGGCCCTGCTTCACGTGCGCGCCGATATCGGCGTACCAGTGCAGCAGATAACCGGTCGAGCGCGCGTAGATCGGCGATTCAACGTAGCCGCGCAACGTGCCCGGCAGCAGCGTGCTGCCGCCGCTGTCGGTCTCTTTCGGCATGACGACGTTCACGTACTGCACGGCGTTCTGCTGCGTGGTCGCCTCGACCTCGCGGCTTTGCAGCACGTTGGCGATCACGGTGCGCAGCGCGCCGAGCGCGAGCAGCACGAGCACGATGCAGACCGCGATCTTCGCGCGTTTCCATTCGCGGTGACGCGGTGGCAGCATGTGCTCCCCTTCTTCGGTTTCCCGCGGGGGAATCGCTAGCGATGCATGGTTTTTTTCGGTCATCTCAGTCAACCATCGTTTAACTTTTACGCGGGCGTCGCCGCGCCGCTATGCTCGGGCGCCGGGCTGCCGCCGCCGTTGCCATTGCTGTCGTCATTGCCGTCATTGCCGCCGTCGTGGTCGCCGCCCTCTTTCTTGCGGCGCGCGAGACGGCCATGAATGCCCGCGAACACGAGCGGCACGAAGAACAGCGTGGATACCGTCGCGAACAGCAGGCCGCCGATCACCGCACGGCCGAGCGGCGCGTTCTGCTCGGCGCCTTCGCCGAGACCGAGCGCCATCGGGATCATGCCGATAATCATCGCGAACGCGGTCATCAGCACCGGGCGGATCCGGCTCGCGCCGGCCTCGATCGCGGCCGTGAGCGGCGGCGCGCCGGCCGCGAGCCGCTGGCGCGCGAACGCGACCATCAGAATACTGTTGGCGGTCGCAACGCCCATCGTCATGATCGCGCCGGTCAGCGCGGGCACGCTCAGATGCGTGCCCGTGAGGAACAGCATCCATACGATGCCCGCGAGCGCCGCCGGCAACGCGCTGACGATGATGAGCGGATCGACCCACGACTGGAAGTTCACGACGATCAGCAGATACACGAGCACGATCGCCATCGCCACGCCGAGCCCGAGCCCGAGGAACGAGCTGCGCATCGTCTGCACCTGGCCGCGCACCGTGATGGTACTGCCGCGCGGCAGCGACGCGCGCACCTGGTCGACGAGCTTGTCGACCTGATTCGCGACGCTGCCGAGATCGCGCTTCTCGACGCTCACGTACAGGTCGATCACCGGGCGGATGTTGTAGTGCGTGATTTCCGCGAACTGCTGCTGCGGCGTCACCTTCACGAGGTTGCCGAGCAGCTGCGTCGGGCCGAAGGCCGAGGTCGACACCGGCGTGCGGAGCAGTTCGTCGATCGACGATACCTGGTACTGCGGCGTTTGCACCGCGACCTTGTATTCGACGCCGTTCCGGTTGTTGATCCAGAAGCCCGGCGAAGTCTGCGAGCTGCCCGAGAGCGAAATGAGCACGTTCTGCGCCACGTCGTTCGCGCTCAGGTTCAACTGTTGCAGACGCGTGCGGTCCATGTGCAGATCGATCACCGGCTCGTCGAGCTTCTGCTGGATATGCGTGTCGACCGTGCCGGGAATCAGCCGCACCTGCTTGAGCAGCTTGCTCGCGATGTCGAAGTTGCCCTTCTGGTTCGCCCCGGAAATCTGCACGTCCACCGCGGCGGGCAGCCCGAAGTTCAGGATCTGCGTGACGATGTCGGCCGGCTGGAAGAAGAACTCGACGCCCGGGAAACGCTGCGGCAGGATCGTGCGCAGCTTGTCCATATACATCTGCGACGGCTTGTGGCCTTCGTTGAGCGCGATCTGGATTTCGCCATCGAGCGTGCCGATCGTGCCCGAGTTGCTGTACGACATGTTGATGCCGCTATACGGCAGGCCGAGGTTGTCGAGAATCGTGCCGAGCTCCTTCGGCGGCACGACTTCGCGAATCACTTTCTCCACCTCGTCGGCGAGCCGCGCGGTTTCCTCGATGCGCGTGCCGGTCGGCGCGCGCAGGTGCAGACGGATGTCGCCCGCGTCGACGCTCGGGAAGAAGTCTTCGCCGAGCACGAAGAAGAGCCCCATCGACAGCACGCAGAACCCGAGGAACAGCGTGCCGAACATCTTGCGACGCACGAGCAGGCTGCTCAGGATCACGATGTAGGCCGCGCGCATGCGCTCGAAGCCCGCGTCGAAACGATGATAGACGCGCATGAACAGGTTCGGCTTCGCGCCGGCCTTCGGCTTGTGCGCGTGCCCCATCAGCAGCATCGCGAGCGTCGGCACGAGCGTGCGCGAGAGGATGTACGAGGCGAGCATCGCGAACACGACCGCTTCCGCGAGCGGCACGAACAGATAGCGCGCGACGCCGGCGAGGAAGAACATCGGCACGAACACGATACAGATACACAGCGTCGAGACGAGCGCCGGAATCGCGATTTCGCCCGCGCCGTCGAGAATCGCATCGTGCAAATTGGAGCCCATGTGCAGATGCCGCTCGATGTTCTCGATCGTCACGGTCGCGTCGTCGACCAGAATCCCGACCGCCAGCGCGAGCCCGCCGAGCGTCATGATGTTGATGGTCTGCCCGAGCGCGTGCAGCACGATCAGCGACGAGAGGATCGACAGCGGAATCGAGATCGCGATGATGCAGGTGCTGCGCCAGTTGCCGAGAAACAGCAGGATCATCGCGGCGGTCAGCGCGGCGGCCACCAGCGCCTCGCGCACCACGCCCTGCACGGCCGCCTTCACGAACACCGACTGATCGAATAGCGCGGTGATCTGCAGATCGGACGGCAGCACCGCACGCGCCCCCGGCAACAGCGCTTTCAGCCGGTTGACGATCGTCAGCGTCGAGGCGTCGCCGTTCTTCAGCACCGACATCAGCACGCCGCGACTGCCGTTCTGCCGCACGATGTTGGTCTGCGGCGAATAACCGTCGCGCACGTGCGCGACTTCACGCAGATAGGTGGTCGCGCCGTTGACCGTGCGCACCGGAATGTCGTTGAGCCCTTCCAGCGTCGGCGGCGAGCCGTTCATGTTGACCGTGTATTCCTTCGGCCCGATCTTGGCCGTGCCGGTCGGCAGGATCAGGTTTTGCGCGTTGAACGCGTTGACCACGTCGATCGGCGTCAGCCCCTTGGCGAGCAGCGCCCGCGTGTTGAGGTCGACCGAGATCAACCGCGACTTGCCGCCGTACGGATACGGCACGGCCGCGCCCGGAATCGTCACGAGCTGCGGGCGCAGGAAGTTCAGCGCGGTGTCGTTGAGCGCCTGCTCGGAGAGCTTCGGGCTCGACAGGCCGAGCTGGATCACCGGAATCGCCGACGCCGAGTAACTGATGACGACCGGCGGCGTCGCGCCGGGCGGCATCTGCTTCAACTGCGACTGCTCGACGGCCACGGTCTGCGCGATCGCGGTCTGGATGTTCGCGTTCGGCTGGAGAAACACCTTGATGATCGAGATGCCTTGCAGCGACTGCGATTCGATGTGCTCGATGTCGTTGACGGTGGTGGTCAGACTGCGCTCGTTGACCGACGTCATCCGGTTGGCCATGTCTTCGGCCGACAGACCGGTGTACGTCCAGATGATGCTGACCACCGGAATGTTGATTTCCGGCAGCACGTCGACGGGCGTGGTGAACAGCACGAAGGGCGTCGCCAGCACGATCAGAATCGCCATCACGATGAACGTGTATGGCCGCTTAAGTGCTACGTTGACGATCCACATTGAAACGGGCCAGAGAGAATGCAGGTGGAAGGGAGAGCGAAATCCCGCTTATGCTAGATCGGTAGGACCAACACCTGCATGACACCAAAATGGCTAAATTGTCAGGAAGGTGGATGTAAGGTGATTGGATGTTTTGCGGGGGTGCGGCGTGGGTGGAAGGTTGCCGCGGATTTAAGGGCACGCAAACGTTTTTTAATTAGAATTGGGCGCAGTTAAGGGAGTGCTTGCTGATTTGTGGGTGGCCGTCGTATGAAATATTGCGAAATGTGCGTTCGGTTTTCTGTGGGGTGTTTTTGTATTTGTAAGGTCGGTTATTTCGGGTTTTGACTCTTTGCGGTGTGGTGCTGGTCCAGTTCTTCCGGTGTCAGGTAGATGCGGGTGATCGTCACCGAACGCAGATTGTCGGCTGTTTTCAGGCTGGCGTAGTCAGGCGGGTCGTTCCGGCCTTCAAAATAGAAGTCCGCGTAGACGTCGAATGGTGAGTCGGCTGGCAAAGGCAAACGATATGAAAGTCCGACATGGTTGCGGTCGCCGAGAAAGTCGCCCATTCCGGGATTAAAGAAACGGCCCTGTTCTTTTCGTACGCCGTCAATCAGCTCGCCGTATACAAGCCGATGGAGTCCGAGGTAGGTTTCGTAATTTTCCTTTGCGAGGTGGGGTCTGAGATGATCGCTCACCTGCAGCTGAAAATATTTGACAGTGGGCTTGCGGTCAGTCTGCCTCGTCTTATCGAATGCAAATTCAATCGACATCCTATTTCCTGGGTAGTAAATGTAGGAGAGTTCTGAGGCGCTTTCATAGGGACCGTCCTGATATTTTCCAAGAATCCACTGTACATCGTCGAAAGTGATTTCTCCGGCACCCCACCGCAGTCCTGTTTTCATCGCCTGAAGCATTTGTGCCTGCTGCTCATTCGTCATGTCATGTTTTGGCAGCATCACTGGTATTTCACTTTGCCCCATTGTTGAGAGTTGACTGCGATCCAGCAATTGAAGCGAGGCGGCTTGCGTTGTAGGCGAGTGCATATTTGCGACTGCACTGATTATCAGCAATGTTTTGAGGTTCATTTCCCGTCCAATAAATTCCAGCCAGCTCTCTACATAAAGAAGTATCGTTTTGACGAAACAAGGGGCATCGGGAAGCATGGCTTCCAGACGTCCATTGCCGGAAGCAAGCGATACGCTTTTCCTTCGCGTGCCTCGTGGCACGAAATATCCTTTACGTAGATCATCACTCCGGCTTCTGAGTCTTCGCCATGCGGCGTTGGTCAAGTTCCTCTGGCGTCAGATAAATTCGGGTGATCGTCACCGAGCGCAGGTTATCGGCTGTTTTCAGGCTAACGTAATCGGGTGGGTCATCCCGGCCTTCAAAATAAAAGTCCGCGTAGACGTCGAACGGTGAGTCCGCAGACAGCGGCAAACGATATGAAAGTCCGACATGATTGCGGTCACCGAGAAAATCACCCATTCCGGGACTAAAGAAGTGCCCCTGTTCTTTTCGTACCCCGTCAATCAGCTCACCGTATACAAGCCGGTGAAGTCCAAGGTAGGTTTCGTAATTTTCCTTTGCAATATGGGTCTTGAGATTACCATTTACCCGAATCTGAAAATACCTGACGGTAGGTTTACGATCAGTTAGCCTGGTCTTATCGAACGAGAATTTGATCGATACCCTACTGTCAGGATAGTACATATAGGCAAGGGCAGAGCCGGTATCGTAGGGACCGTCCTGATACTTTCCAAGAATCCATTGCACATCGTCAAAAGTAATTTCTCCGGCAACCCATCGCAGACCTGTTTTCATGGCCTGAAGCATTTGTGCCTGCTGTTCATTCGTCATGTCTTGTTCGGGCGGCATCATTGGCATCTCACTTTTTCTCATCGTGAGGGGTTGACTGCTGCCCAGCGATTGAGGCGAGGCGGCTTGCGTTATAGGCGAGTGCATACTTGCGGCTGCACTGATTATCAGCAATGTTTTGAGGTTCATTTCCCGTCCAATAAATTCCAGCCAGTTCCCCGCATAAAGAAGTATCGTCTTGACGAAATAAGGGGCATCGCGGGTAATTGCTTTCAGATACCAATTGCCGGAAGCAAGCGATACGCCTTTCCTTCGCTTGCCTCGTGACACGACATATCCTTTACATAGGTCATTACTCCGACTTCTGACTCTTCGCCATGCGGCGCTGCTCCAACTCTTCCTGGGTCAGATATCTGCGGATGAACATCACGGAGCGCAGGTTATCCG
Source organism: Paraburkholderia sp. Ac-20336 (assembly GCF_017105025.1). NCBI lineage: Bacteria > Pseudomonadati > Pseudomonadota > Betaproteobacteria > Burkholderiales > Burkholderiaceae > Paraburkholderia > Paraburkholderia sp. Ac-20336. The sequence continues at coordinate 17,058 of NZ_JAAGPS010000083.1, forward strand.
TCGTTTTCAGGCTGGCGTAATCGGGCTCGTCATTCTCGCCTTCAAAATAGAAGTCCGCGTAGACGTCGAACGGTGAGTCCGCCGACAGCGGAAAACGATATGAAAGCCACACATGATTGCGATCGCCAAGAAAGTCACCCATTCCGGGATTGAAGAAAGTGCGCTGTTCTTTTCGTACTCCGTCAATCAGTTCCCCACGTACAAGGCGATGGAGTCCAAGGTAGGCTTCGTAGTTTTCTTTTTCGAGGTGGGTCTTTAGATAATCGCTTACCCGCAACTGGAAATATCTAACCGTGGGATTGCGGTCATTCAGCCTTATTTTATCGAATACAAATTCAATCGACATCCTGTTTCCTGGGTAGTAGACATAGGAAAGACCGGAACCGGTATCGTAGGGACCGTCCTGATATTTCCCGAGAATCCACTGCACGTCTTCGAAAGTAATTTCTCCAGCAACCCACCGCAGACCTGTTTTCATAGCCTGAAGCATTTGTGCCTGTTGTTCACTCGTCATGTCTTGTTCGGGTGGCATCATTGGCATCTCACTTTTTCTCATCGTGAGGGGTTGACTGCTGCCCAGCAATTGAGGCGAGGCGGCTTGCGTTATAGGCGAGTGCATACTTGCGGCTGCACTGATTATCAGCAATGTTTTGAGGTTCATTTCCCGTCCAATAAATTCCAGCTAGTTCTCCACAGAAAAAGGCATCGTCCTCCCACGGCCTACTCAGATAGCCTTGTCCAATGCCATCTGCAAGCATCCTGTCCACGTCGATTGGCGTCCCTCCGGCTCCTGCATCGCTCAATAGCTCCTTTGCTTGCTGGCGCGCACTCGTATATTCACTGCTAAAAGAAATGCTGTCTGATATGTAGCTCGGACGGATATTCTCGCGGTAATACTTGTAAAGCACGAATAGATAAGCTCCTGCAGTCATGCGCTTGATACCGGTCAACGCCAAGTTGTCGTCTGGAATTTTCTGGCTTGAGGCTATGTTGACAACATCCGGCGCTGTTCCATTTTTTGCTACTTCCGCAGGCAACCGAGCTATATCAGGCGTACCACTGAAGTTTGCCGCTTGTTGCTGCATCATTGCGAACATCCAGAACCATTGCTGGCAATGACGTGTCTCGTGATAGATTGTGTTAACGAAATCTGTGAGCTTCGCTACAGCATCCGTCACCCCGGCTTCGAGAGTTTCTTTTGACCGAGTTTCAAAGAGCAGTAGCATCGCGGGACCACTCACGCTCAATGTCCATGACGCAGGATCAAATGTGCCTGCGTCATTGTTCGGCAATGGTTTAGCACTTACTATCACATTAGGTGCGCACGTCTCCGGAATGGCGAAAGAACCCGATGAAGGATCGGTAAGCGCCGATTTGATAACGGAGAGCAGGAGCCCGGCGAGTTTTTTGCATGAATCGGTCTCTAGCGGCAACGTCAATTGAAGCGACGGCCTCTTCCCCTGCCCTCCATAATAGTTATCCCCCCACAACACCTCATCGAGCAACACCTCCCGAATAGCCACCGCGAATTTCCTCGCCTCCGGAAATTCCAGCTGCCCTGGCCGATTCTCATTCGCCTTCGAATAACGCATCCCCCAGTTATACGGACTGCACAGCGCATAGTGAATATCGAATCCCGAGGTCGACGGCTGATCGCCATTGGCTTGCAAAGTACTCGAACCGATTCGATGGCTCTGAACCGCACGCTTTTCAAAAGCCATCTCGGGACTGCCCTCTGAGTGACCAACACGCTCCGCCGACTGCGTCATCATCGGCTGCAAGATCGCCGCGGCATTGCCGCTACCGTCGTTATGCAAAATCTCGACGGTTGCCATCTGCATGGTTTGGGCGAGTACCAGCGCAGTCTCGCCAATCGCGCTCGTGGTTCCCGTGATGACCTGGCCATCGGTCAGCGTCACCCTGTAAGGCTGCTCCGCTATCCGCAACCCCGAGCGGTTGTCGACCAGCACGAAATGTTCGGCGACCTTCGCGAGGGCGAGATCCGTCATGGGAGCCCTTACCGGCACATTCAGCGGGCCGTGCATTGCGCGAGATGCGGCACGAAAGAGCAACGCGCCCTTGGTGTGCCCAAAAATTCCGTTGGGTCCAAGCTCGAATAGCGTGTCGCCGGCCCTCATCAAGATACGCTGCGCCGTCAGCCGGATTTCCTTCTCCTGACTCAGGATATTGATGACCTTCCGCGCAATCAGCTCGATCTCATCGGTCTGCGATTCGACACGCACGCGCCCCGGCGTCAGGATCGTGATCGCCTTCGACGCAAACAGCGCTATCCGCCCACCGATCGACGCGTAAAGCGACTTCAGCGCCGCAATCGCGACACTCCCGCCGGAGGTCAACGCCGTGTGTTCGCGGCTCGCAATGTGCATGCTGGCCGTTGCGCTCAAGTGAACGTTGGCCGCGCTCGAAATCGCGATATCGGGATTTGCAAGTTCGGGGAAGTCGTCGGAATTCGCTGCGGCTTGGCCTCGTAGCGCCGCGTTGGCATCCTTGAGCGCCTTCGATACGTCGCCCTGGTTATCCGCCGCGCTCTGCGCGCCGTGGCGCTGGGCGAGTTGCGCCATGTCCTCGTGAATGCCGCGCGCCTCGGTCAGGCGCGCATGCGTCTCCGACACGTCCTTTGCCTGGCCAGCCGCGTTGGGCCGCGAGAACGTCGTCGCGAGAAGTCCTCGTGCTGCTCGCAGCACGCCCCAACGATCAGTACGCAATTCGAAGCCTTCGCCACGCGCATCCTGCCGCCCCTTGTTGCCGTCGATCCGCGTGATGAAGCCCAGACTCAGGCTCGACTTCGCATGATCGCTCGCAAGCTGCGCCTGCTGTTTGCCGGGTGTATCGTCCAGCGCCAGATGATTCGACTCCGCACCGTGTTCGAGACGCCTGCTGCGCATGCCACTCAAGGCCGCGTTCGCGGGCAGTTGCCAAGGCGGAAGATTGTCGCTGTCCACTACGAATCCCGCGACGACAGGCCGGTCGGGATCGCCGTGAACATGCGAGACGACCACCATCTGGCCGGCACGCCCCGGCGTGACCACGCCCATCTCGCGCCCCTGCGCTTGCGTCACGACACGTACCCAGATCGACCGGGCGCCATCGAACCTGGCCTCGCGGTCCCAGTCGAACTGGATCAACAGACGGTTGCGATAGTCGGTCCACATTTCGTGGTCCTGCGGAGCCACGATAACTGCATATTCATAACCCTCGACGCGCGGTTTCGGCGTTATCTGCGGCAATCGATATGGCTCGCCGACGGGATGCAGTTCGAATTCCGCATTGACCGCATAGGTGCGTCGTGCATCCGCTGACGTACCGACAGTCGACGTGCCGACTTCGGTCATATCCAGTTCGCAGGCCAGCACGACATATTCGCGATTCGCGGCTGCCTGCGGATAGTTCGCCAGCGTGAAGGTGCGGCCCGGCTCGAGCCCGCGCAGATGCCCCTTGCCCTTCGCGCGCAGCCCCTTGCAACGCGCCGCCTGCAACTTCACGCGCGCCAGATGCCGGCCCTCCTCGTGCATGTCGTGCTGCTCAGTCGTGGAACGCGTTTCGGGCTGCGCGAATTCGGCGGGCGCATAGATTTCGATCTCGCCATTAGCCGTGCCGCTCGTGTCCTCGTGCTCCTCGCGGCTCGCCACCCGCCCCTTCCCGAGGCGAGGCCGCATGTAGTTGTGATCGTTGACGGTCGCCCTGCCCGCCGTCGCGGTGTACGTCACGGCCAGTTCGCCGATGTGCTCCTCGTCGATCCGGCTGCCCGTGTGATAGCGCAACGCTTCATAGGCGACGCCATGCCGCTCGAATCCGCCCGACGTGTCGGAGATTACGAGGCTGTGAAAATCCTTCCGGTGCTCGAACCAGAACACCAGACCCCACTCCTCCATCAGACGAAGTGCGAACGTCCAGTCCGACTCCCATGCCTGCCGGACCATGTCGCGCGGCGGATAGTAAGCCTTGCCGCCCCACGGACCGCCGATACGCCATTCGATCGTGCCCACGTACTTCGCGAGAACGTCCCGCAGCACGTCCATCACCGAACCGCTGAAAATGCGCGAATCGCAGTTCTGCGTCGCTTGCCATACGAAGGGGCGCAACACGAATTCATAGACGGCCGCGCGATCTTCCACACACCGGATGCGCGCCGAGACAATCTCGCCGCTGATGTAACGCGTATCGGCGCCGACATTGGCGCGCCCGATCTCGCCTTGCTCGCCCATGAAAGACGTACCGATGCCGGCAAGCTGAATCGCGACGGTGCCGTGGAGTCCGATGATCGGCTCCAGATCGATCTGCGCGGCGTCGGCCGGATTTTGCAGAAAGCCAGGCTGGCTCTCGGCGACGACGACGTATTCGAACAGTTCGCCCACCGCCTCGCGTCCCCTGATACTGCGCGCGATCAGCATCGGCTCGCTGAACGCCTTGCCGCCTGGCCCGCGTCCGACCATTTCGGGAAGCGCGGGACAGGTGAACTCGATGTCGCGCGTCTGGACATCCCATTTCATGCGCGCCTCAGGCATCGATATGCATGGCGGCGTGCGTGCTCGCGTCGCCCACGTGCGCAACGGCCACGTCGCGGTGGATAGATAGGCTCTTCGCAATGAGCGATCCAATGCCGCGTGCGTGCAAGAGCGGTTGCCGCTCCGGCGATATAGCCACCGTGTTTGGCTCCGTGTTTGGCTATCTCGCCGGAGCGGATCATGTCCTTTCCGCTTGTGTCTTTCACCATTGCGCTCCTGAGAGTGATGAGGAAACACGCAACCACACGGGTAGGGAAATCGAGCGATCCCTGCGCGGGGCCGGCCGCGTGAATCTGTTCCCCAAACGCCCGAACGGTTTGCAAAGCTCACTAGCAAACCATTCAGGAACCCTCAGGTCAACGCAATCAATTCGAGATAAAGACGCTTTAACGAAGGCAATCGCATGAAACGTTACGGAGAGTGACGGGCGCGTTGTTGTCCCGGTCGAAAGGATAGGTGCTCTGGTACCGGTGCGTTCTGGCCGAGGCGTGGTGCTGGTGCGTGCGCGGTGCCGCATGACGGGTCGATGCAAGAATCAATGTTATCGACTGTGTCTGTTCTATAGCGCCATTCCTTGCCGCGTGTTACGTATACGGGCTTCGGATTTCGAATTGACCGGGAGACGCATGTTGTTGGGATTACAGACAGATGGCGATTGACTTCAAGGTCGGGGTGCATCGGAATTGCACGCTCTTCACGCGACGGGAATACTACGGCGATGCCTTTAGCGATGAAGCACACGCCGGCCGCCAGCTCATTACTTCGGCAAACGCATGGGGTATCACACATGACACGCGCCAGTTGGCGCGACTTGTCGAGTTCATGCGCCATGCGCCAGGCTGCGCATACGTGAGCGGCGCCGCGCCGAATCAACTCGTCCAGAAACTACGAACCGCCGTCGAGCGCGGCGATGTGATTGCAATCGCGGCGAAGCCGCATGCCTCGGGCGGACGCAGTGTGCGTATCGAACAGCTGCCCCGGCCGTACCATGAGACCTTCTCGCCGTCGCAACTATTCCGGCCCAAGCAACGCGTGGCGCGCACTGCTCGCTCGCTTGAGCGCCCCAGATTGCCACGGCTATCATCCGATGATGACCTCGCGATCTGGTTCTCCCGACCTGGAGACGTGCTGCCGGATGGAACGATCGCCATGCCGGTATCGACGCCGCTCGGCAATGCTCAGGCGTTCGCGTATGTGCATAGCGGCCGAAACCGCACGCCCACAATCGGAGTCCTCAACGGAATTGTTCTATGGACACGAAAGAGGAAATCACGCGACGCCTGACGGCGTTGGTTGGTCTTAACGTTAGCTGGGTCAGCCACGCTGCGGATATGTTGACGATGCAGTTTGGGCCGCAGCGGCAGTACACAACGTCGAGAGGGACTGTCCTGGAAGGTGGTGCATTTGCGCTGCACGTCCAATGCTCATGGCGACTGGAAGAAGGTGGCCGGGTTGTCGCGACGGAAGATGATCTGCGTGGGCCGGACGAAAAGGCGCACGCCAGCGCTGATTGCCTTCGAGGAAGTCTGGTTGATCGCGGCCCGGTGCTCGTCGAGGCGGTGTCCGTGGACGAGGCAGCTAGCATCGTACTTTTCCTGTCTCGGGACTTTCGGCTCATCGTTACACCAGATGGTGCCGAAGACGATGAGGACTGGCGTTTTTTCGCGCCGGGCGTGAGCGGGTCGCACCTTGTCATTGAAGGCGGCAGGATTACGCCAGAATCATTTACCTAAGATGCGATCGACAGCAAAGAACGAGTACTCGCTTCAGGCCGATCTGGAGATGTGCCGCATCGGAATTAATTGATCTATGGACACACTCAAGCAATACGAATTCTTCCACGACTGGTATTTGATCGGTATCTCGGCAGACATGGACGCCAGGATCATGGAACTGCTATTGATGCTCGACGACATAGCACAGCAAGCGCGCGTGATCTTTCAAGGTGCATCGCGTTGCCTCGTCAATGACTTTCTGATTCAGAACATCGTCTACGATGCGAAGATTCTCCGTGACTATGATTCCACCGAATACAAGCAAGCACTCGAATCGCTAGAGAAATCTTATTTTGGAAAAGCATACTATCAACCCAAGCCGATAGCCGTTTTTTCGGCCACACTGGGTACCGATCTACTGGTTGAACTCGACTCGTTCGAAATCAAGCCGGTTTCGCCTATGGCAGTTACGGCTGCATGATCGGAAAACGACCAATATGACGAAGCCTCCCAATGGCAAATGGTTGGACAACATTCACACCTACACGCCGTGAACGGGACACCAAATGAAACCACAGCACCAACTCGCCCACGCTTCGTTCAATATCTATCAGGACGTTGAGCCGCGTGAATTCTGGACAAGCTATTTCGCTGTCGTGCCGAATACCGCGAGCATAAAGGGCGAACGTTTCATCACGCCATCAGGGCGCATGAGTGCCGGTGCGCTGCGCGTCGGCCTCTGGAGTATCAGCAGTAAGAAAACCGTACAGAGTGACGCGCTGACGCCTCATCTTCGTTATCTGGTCGAACGCCTGGCATTGCCTCGGGTTGACCTCTTTGAGTTGCTCAAGCGCACGAGCGCGCAGATGCGCTTTTTGCTATTGGGACAATGCGAGTGGAAACCGAGTGCCCGATGTGCCTGACGACATTCGGGCGACGATGCAAGCGCTGGGCGGCACGGTGGAGATTGACGAGTATCGCTAAGCAACCTGTCGATGTGTCTATCCAGCTTCTTCGAGTGCCTCATCCGTCATCGCGCACGGAGCGCCCCGGGATTTAACGATGACGACGAAGGCGTGCCCATCTCCATGCCCCATTGGTAAATCAATATGACAGATGAAATATTGAAGACGCGGAACTATTTTCACGATTGGTATCTGGACAGCGTAGTCATTGGCCCGAATACCGAGCCCCGCACGCTGACGCTTGGTCTGTACCTCGCCAACAGGCGCGCGGCGGTCACGTTCAATGGCGTAACGTGTGTTTCAGTTGAGCACCTTGGCTTACTGAATATCGTCTACGGCATTCACATCGTTGCCCCCGACGACGAGAAGCACGCGCGGGCCAGTGCAGTGCTCGAAGCAGGTGAGCGGCTTACGGACAGGAAAGCCGCCTTGCTTGCTTTCGTCTACGCCACTCTGGGCGCCGAACTCGCGATTGAGTGTGACTCGATCGAGGTCCACGAGACCGACGGCGGAACATTGGACCCTCTGTTCCGGTGACCGAGATCTCGGAGCGTTCGCGTCAACTCATTGCCAGGATGACCCTATCTTGACGATTCTGACAGGCTTGCCTGACATCAGGTTGGTATACCTCAGCCTGTCACAATGGCTCGATCAAGTTGAGACGGTGGCCACACCCGCAGAACTTCGCATCCTCGGTCTTGAATTCGCCTTCAGCCACAAACGGGAAAACGCGGCGTGTTAGTGTTAATAACTCAACTTGAATGCTGCTCCGGCGTTACACGCAAAATCGATGGCCCACTGCCGGTAAAGTGGCTGATTCGTTGTTTTGAGGGTAACGCCGGTTTGAACCGCTAATTGAGACCAGCCTCAATGACCTCATCGATTACCCGGACACTCACCAGCATCCCATCTGCTGTCGGTCATGACAGCAATGCAGAGGCAACGCCGTCCAGACCGGCGCCAATAAAAACATCTAGCGCGTCGCCCGACGCTCGTTTTCTGGACCTGCCTTCCTTTCAACGAAGGACTGACAGCCAGGCGAATCGGCCAACGCTCGCGACGCTTCCCGACGACATATATCGGGAGATAAGCGATCACCTGCCGCTGCAAGATGTCGCCGCGCTAGCGCAAAGCCGCCTCCGCCCATTCAAAGCGTTAAAGCCTTTGAACGACGCTCACTTGTGGGCCAATAAGGCTGGCTCGTTGGATCTGGACAATCTACTGCAACTGATGGGCACGCGCGGGCTCAGCCAGTCGAACATGCAGCAGACGAGCATCGCCCAGCTAGCCCCGGTACGCCACGAAGAAGTTTTCAATCGGACCGCCACACCCCTGCTGAAGCTGCTGAATGCGGATCCCGGCAAGCTTCAGGCGCAAGATCTGCACGACAGCATCGTCACGGTAGGCAACATGCAGCCGGAAGAGATGCGCGGCGTTGCGACAGGGGCAGTTGCAAGTTTGCTGTCGCGCGTGCAGCCGAGCAAATTGCAGCAAACCGCGTTCGACCAACTTGAGAAGTTAGTCGGAACATATCCGCCGGAGAACCGGTCGCCGACGCTGATGAGCCTTAGCGCCAATATTTTCAAGTTGCCGCAACCGGCAAGCCCCGACTCGCTGCAGTACGCCGCTGGCAATCTGAACAAGGTACTGGCACATCTCGAAGCAATCGACGACACGCAACGCGGCCCCATCCTGCAAACGCTGATCGCTCAGTTTCCCACCTTTGTCTTAAACCACGGCGACTGGAAAGCACGTTTCGATGCAACAATTGCAGCAACTCATGAGACGTCGCCACAAACCCAAGCGCTGGTGCGGTCGGCATTCGAGGGGTTTCTGCGCACATGTGAGCCGCTTCTTGCACAGAGAGAAGCCTTGCCTGGACACCCGAGGGTGTTCGTTACAGGTGACGAGTATCAGGATGCGCAGAGGCTGGTCGGCGAGTTGAATGCGAATGCGGCATAAGTGGCGCACAGGGAGCGGAAATTGAAAGCGACTTGTCATGACTGATCCGCTGAGCGAGTGTGTTTTCTATGCCATCGAACAACAGCTTCGCCAGAGGTTTCCGATATTGTTTGGGTGCTGCGCTTGAGGAACACGGTAGGTTTGGGGATACGTCAGTATTAGCGTACGAAAAGTCCGTTTCTTGAGGGCCCCCATAAGACGCCCGCAAACTCGGCGGCATGCTCATGTTAATGCAAGGATTTTCCAATCCGAAGCTACGTGAACGACTTCAAATTACGACGGACGGGCCCATGGACTGGAACCCGCCTTTGCCTTCGAGCGAGTAACCTCTTTCGTCGGCCACACCGGTATCGACGTCGCTCGGCGGTACGCAGGCGTTGTCTATCAGACCGATATACCTGGTGGCAATGCCGAGCAACCGGCGAAATCAACGGTCAACGAACGATATGCAGCCAAGATGTTCTGATAGCGGCATGTCAAGCGCTGCCCCCTCAACTCTTCCTCCTCACCGCCCGAACATACCCTCCCCTCTCAACCTGCATCTTCCTGTCGAGCACAAGCACCCCCTCAGCCACATCCTTCCGCACCGTCGTCCCCGCCGCAATGGTCGCGCCTCGTCCCACGCGCACCGGCGCGACGAACTGCGTATCCGAACCCACGAACACGTTGTCCTCGATAATCGTGCGATGCTTGTTCACACCGTCGTAGTTGCAGGTGATGGTGCCCGCGCCGATGTTCACGCCCGCGCCCACGTCGGCGTCGCCGAGGTAGCTCAGGTGGTTCGCCTTCGAGCCGGCACCGACGCGCGCATTCTTCACCTCGACGAAATTGCCCACGTGAACCTCGTCGGCAAGCTGCGCGCCGGGGCGCAAACGCGCATACGGTCCAAGCACAGCATGCGCGCCGACCTCTGCATTGTCGATGTGCGTATAAGCGTCGATACGCGTTCCCGCGCCAATCGACGCGCTACGGATCACGCAGTTCGGCCCCACGGTGACGTTGTCCGCCAGCGTCACCTCGCCCTCGAACACGCAGTTGACGTCGATAAACACATCGCGCCCGCACGTCAGCGAACCGCGTACGTCGATCCGCGCCGGATCGGCAAGCGTAACGCCCGCGACCAGCAGTGCCTCCGCCACGTTGCGTTGATGCACGCGCTCCAGTTCGGCGAGCTGCTGCTTGCTGTTCACGCCGAGCGTTTCCCATGCGTGGTCGGGCTGCGCGGTCACGGCCGGATAGCCGGCGGCAATCGCCGCTTCCACGACGTCGGTCAGGTAATACTCGCGCTGGGCGTTGTCGTTCTTCAGCGTGGCGAGCCAGCCCGCAAGCGGCGCGGTCGGCGTCACGATAATGCCCGTGTTGATCTCGGCGATCTTGCGTTCCGCTTCGCTCGCATCCTTCTGTTCGACGATGCGCGCGACCTTGCCCGCCGCGTCGCGCACGATGCGCCCGTAGCCGCTCGGGTCGTCGAGCGTAACGGTCAGGATGCCGTAGCGGTTTCGGCCCGCAGCCTCGACGAGGCGTTCGAGCGTCAACGCGCGCGTCAGCGGCACATCGCCGTACAGCACGAGCGTGGGCACGTCCGCATCGAGCAGCGGCAGGGCCTGTGCGAGCGCGTGGCCCGTGCCGAGTTGCTGGGCCTGCAGCGCGAACCGCACGTCGGGCGCGCCGACCGCTTCGCGCACGGCCTCGCCGCCATGACCTGTCACGACGACGAGGCGGGTCGGCGAGAGCGCGCGGGCCGTATCGATAACGTGCGAGAGAAGCGGCTTGCCGGCGAGCGGATGAAGCACTTTCGGCAGCGCGGAGTGCATGCGTTTGCCCATGCCGGCCGCGAGAATCACGATATTCACGAGGATGACCGTTTGCGAGTGTGGTGAGTGAAAGGAAACGGGGGAGAGCGCCGCATCGTCAGCGACAAGGCACGCGCAGCGTCTGTCCATCGGTATTGCCGGCGAACTGGCGGATTTCATCCGCGAGTCCCAGCGTCGGTTTGTCGTACTTGTAGCAGTAAGGCACGGCTGGCACCTTCTCCGGCTGATAGCTCTGCAAAACCGCCCTGGCATCGCGCAGATAGAGATTGTCCCTGACCAGCAGAGACGCGCGATAGTCGCTCCCGCTCGCGTAAAGCTGGGCCGTCTGCTCGAAATGCTTCTGGTCCGATCCGCCGTTCGGCAATGCGCTTCTCGCCGGCGCCCCGGCGATGTAGTCGCAATAACGCGCCTTTACGCCCTCCACTGTCGGGAAGAACTCCGGCTCCACGCAACGGCGATCCGACGTGTTGCTGAAGATGTTCCCCTCCACCAGCGCCCGTGCCTGCAGGCTAAAGCTCATGCCGTAAAAATCCCAGTTCTCGAGCAGGTTGTTGAAGAGATGAAACGTGCCGAACTGCGCACGCGGATTGCGCTGCACGGTATTCAGGAAGTAGCAGTGATGGACCGTCACGCGCGCCACCTTGTCGCGCCCGTAATTGGCGAACAGGTTCTTCGACGTGATGTTGTTCAGCAGCATGACCTTGTCGTCGTCATGAAACTTGACCCACGACACCGTCACGTCCGTCGAGCCGTTTTTTACGTTGAGCAGGCGATCGGCGAAGCGCGAAAGATCGAGATGGTCGATCCAGACATCGTGCGAATAATTGGCTACGTTGATGGCCTGCGAGAACGTCCGCAACCGCCCGTCGATGGTCAGATGCGTGACGATCACGTTGCTGCTGCCGTAAATGCCGAGCCCGTAGTCGAGCAGCGTCACGCGATGGCCGCGGCCGTCGATCGTGACGTTGCCCGGCACGCGCAGTTGCGAGCGCAACGCGATGGTCATGTCCGACGCGAAGCGGATCCAGCGCCGCCCGCCGGCGTGAGCGAGCGCGTCGCGCAGCGTGCCCGGTCCCGCGTCCGCCCCCGACGTTACGGTCACGACCTCGCCGCCCTCGCCGCCCGTCGCCGCGCGCCCGTAACCCTCGCGCTGCGCGAGCAGATCGGCGACGAACGGGCACGCCGCGTTTGCGCTCGCGCAACTGCCGCCGGAATCCGCGAACGCCGCACGCGGCGTCGCGACCAGTGCAAGGCAAACGAGCAGCCACGGCCGCCACCTTCTTATGATGCTTGAGTCGATCCTCATGAACCTTGCCTTGATGGGGAGTCCAACTTACTCGACCGTGACCGACTTCGCGAGGTTCCGCGGCTTGTCGACATCGGCGCCGCGCGCGCACGCGGTGTGATAGGCGAGCAACTGCAACGGCACCGTGTACAGAACCGGCGACAGCACCCCGTAATGCGCCGGCAGGCGAACGACATGAAGCCCCTTTTCATCGGCGATGCGCGTGTCCTTGTCGGCAAGCACGTAGACCTCGCCGCCGCGCGCCCGCACCTCCTGAATGTTCGACTTCATCTTCTCCTGCATCTCGTCGTCCGGCACGATTGCGATCACGGGCATGGCCGCCGTCACGAGCGCGAGCGGGCCATGCTTGAGTTCGCCGGCCGGATAGGCCTCGGCGTGAATATAGGAAATCTCCTTGAGCTTGAGCGCGCCTTCGAGCGCGATCGGATATTGCAGCCCGCGCCCGAGGAACAGCGCATGCTCGCTGGTGGTCAGCTGCTTCGCCCATGCGGCGATCTGCGGTTCGAGCGCGAGCGCCGCCGTCAGCATCTGCGGCAACCCATGCAACTGTTGCAGATACTGCGACTCGCGCAGCGCCGTGACGTGACCGCGCTGGCGTCCGAGCGTCACGGCCAGCATGAAAAGCGCCACCAGTTGCGCGGTAAACGCCTTCGTCGAGGCGACGCCGACCTCCTGCCCCGCCTGGGTCAGAAAGCGCGTGCCGCACAGCTGCACCATCGCACTCGACGGCACGTTGCAGATCGTGAGCGTGCGGGTCTGGTCGAGCGACTGCGCGTACTTGAGCGCGGCCAGCGTATCGGCAGTCTCGCCCGACTGCGAGATCGTCACGACGAGCGCGCGCGGGCTCGCCACCGGTTCGCGATAGCGGTACTCGCTCGCGATCTCGACATCGGTCCTGATCTTGGCGATCGATTCGAGCCAGTACTTCGCGACGAGACCCGCGTAGTAGCTCGTGCCGCAGGCGAGTATCTGGATGCTGTCGATGCCGTCGAACGTCGCGGGCGCGGCCTCGCCGAACAGCTCGGCCTTGAACGCTTCGACACCGCGCGTGGTCGCGGCCACCACGGCGGGCTGCTCGAAGATTTCCTTCTGCATGTAGTGCCGGTAGCTTCCGAGCTCCACCGCCGCGTTCGCGACGCTCACCTGCTGGGACTCGCGCACGACCGGCTTGCCGTCGCGCGCCACGATGCGGATCGATTCGCGCGTCAGTTCGCAGACGTCGCCGTCGTCGAGAAACATGAAGCGCTCGGCCTGGCCCGTCAGCGCGAGCGCGTCGGAGGCGAGAAAATTGCCCGCCTCGCCGGCGCCGATCAGCAGCGGCGAGCCCTCGCGCGCGCCGACGATAAGGTCCGGCCGGTCCTCGTGCACCACCGCGATCGCGTAGGCACCGTGCAACCGTTGCACGGCCTCGCGCACCGCCGCGAACAGGTCGCCGTCATAGACGCTGTGGATCAGATGGGCGATGACTTCCGTATCGGTCTGCGACACGAACTCGTAGCCGCGGCCGGCGAGTTCGTCGCGCAGCGATTCGTAGTTTTCGATGATGCCGTTGTGGACCACCGCCAACGCATCGCGGGACAGCATCGGATGCGCATTGCGGATTTCCGGTGCCCCGTGCGTCGCCCAACGCGTATGAGCAATGCCGCTCGCGCTTTCGAGCCCCGCGCGGCGCAGCCGCGAATCGAGGTGCGATACGCGCTCGATACTGCGCATCCGTTCAAGACCCCGCTTCGAATTCACGGCGACGCCGCACGAATCGTAGCCGCGATATTCGAGGCGCCGGAGACCTTCGACCAGCACCGGAACAATATTCTCTCGCGCAACCGCACCAACAATGCCGCACATGACTGTTTCCTTTTCTCGTGTTGGGGCGTGCTTTCACGCCCATGCCTGAGTGTGTGTTATCGATTGACGCGACCTGCCGCATCGGGCCGGTTCAAACCGGCTTGAGCCGACTCAAGCCGGCGACCGCTCGCCCGCGATGAATGCGAGGTACCAGGAGAGCGCTTCCGTCATGCCGCGCCTCAGATCGAACAGCCCGGAGAAGCCCAGCTCCCGTACCGCCTTCGCGATGTCGGCCTGCGAATGGCGCACGTCGCCCGCGCGGAACGACTGGTAGACCGGCTGCTTCGCGTAGTGCACGCCGTGCGTGGCGAGCCCGGCCTGGATGATCGAGAACAGGTCGTTGAGCGTGGTGCGGCCGCCCACCGCGACGTTGTACACGTCGCTCGCGGCGAGGTCTTCCTTCAGCGCGGCGCGCAGGTTGGCCTGCACGACGTTGCCCACGTAGCAGAAGTCGCGGCTCGTTTCGCCGTCTCCGTTGATCTGCACGTCGTCGCCCGCCAGCATCGCCGCGATCCATTTGGGAATCACCGCGGCATACGCGCCGTCCGGGTCCTGACGCGGGCCGAACGCATTGAAGTAGCGCAGGCCGATCGAATGAAAACCGTAGGTGCGCGAATAGACGCTCGCATAGAGTTCGTTGACGAGCTTCGTCACCGCATACGGCGAGAGCGGATTGCCGATGCGCTCCTCGCGCTTCGGCAGATTGGGTTCGTCGCCGTAGGTCGAGCTCGACGCGGCATAGACGAAGCGCCGCACGCCGGCCTGGCGCGCGGCGTCGAGCATCGACAGAAAACCGGACACGTTGACGTCGTTGGTCGTTTTGGGGTCCTTCACGGAGCGCGGCACCGAGCCCAGCGCCGCCTGATGCAGCACGTAGTCCACGCCGGCGACCGCCTTTGCGCACGAGTCCGCGTCGCGAATGTCGGCCTCGTGGAACGCGAACCGGCTCCAGGCCGCCTCGCCGACCCGCTTCTTCACTTCGTGCAGGTTGTGCCAGTGGCCGGTGGCGAAATTATCGAGGCCGCGTACGTCCTGCCCGAGCAGCAGCAAGGTCTCGACGAGATTGGAGCCGATAAACCCCGCGGCGCCGGTAACGAGCCAGCAATAGCGCTTTTCCTGCAACAAGGTTCGCAGCCCATCCTGCGTTCCGTCCTGTAGCCATGACGGCAAGCCGGCTGGCGCCGCGGTTTCGTTCTGTTTCATGTTTGCTTCTCCACGTTCTGCGTAATCTTCTACGTAATCGTTAGTGAACCCAATCAACCCTTGTCCGTCGCCGCATTCGAGCGGTCGGCCGCCACCACGTGCCGCCAGAGCCCGCCGCTCAGGCGCAGGTTTTCCGGCTGCCCGGCGAGATGGCCGCGCAGATGCGCGAGCCATTCGTGCTGCCATCGCGCCACGTAGTCTTCGAGCGTTTCGCCGTCATGCGGCTCGGAGAGCCGTTCGAGCGTATGCACGATGCGGCCCCGCTCCCATCTGGGCGCATAGAAAACCGAGGGCAGTCCGAGGCGGTAGCTGGCGCGCGCGGCGAAGCTCGACCACGTGATCTCCTGGCTCTCGAACGGCACGCGCGCGGCGGCCGGATTGAGCGCGCCATCCACGGCGAGACACACGGCATGTCCTTCCTGCAGCGCCTTGAGGCTGGCCTTCACGACCTGCACTTCGGTCCTGTCGCTCGTCGAGATCAGCGAGCGGGCGTAGTGGCTGCGGCTGATACTCGGCGTCGATGCGACCCAGCGCGACGGGATATCGAGCAGATCGAGCGCCATCAGGCCGCCGTACAGCGGCCCCACGTGGGCCGTGGCGAGCACGAAGCCGCGTCCGCCCTCGCACAGCGGCTCGAAGAACTGCTCGGCCTCGTCGAGGTTCGCGAGCAGCTCCATCGCTTCTTCCGCGCGATCCTCGCGGCATTCGAGCCAGTCGAGCAGCAGGTGGTCGGCGAGATAGCCCCATTGCGCCGCGCGCTCCCAGTCCTCGCGCGACAGCGCTTGTGTCGCCGTTTGTGCTGCCGTTTGTGCTGCCGTTTGTGCTGCCGTTTGTGTCACCGCCTGTGTCGCCGCTTGCGCCGCAGGCTGTGCCGCCGCCGGCGCCGC
>NZ_JAAGPS010000084.1:0-238 GCF_017105025.1 Paraburkholderia sp. Ac-20336
GAAAAAAAAAAAACATACCCGTTATCTACATGCTTCATGTACTAATTGACACATCACAATAACGACGATGTCTTAACCTTTCCGGTCTCTACAACTAACTCCTGAACTTTTGTTCGTCAGAAAGTAATGCGTACGTTCAGCTAAGCGAAGATAGTCAATGTTTGCTGATATACACCTGTGTGTACATATGCACTCGTCCACGTACGATGCAGCTCCAACGTACTGCTCACGGGCCGTG
>NZ_JAAGPS010000085.1:0-32945 GCF_017105025.1 Paraburkholderia sp. Ac-20336
TCTGCGTGCCGCTGCATCAGCCGCAGGATGAACATTCGGGAGAAGCGCAATGATCGTCGTTCGCGTGGTGCAACGAGGCGATGTGGATGCGCTGATGCGGCTCGCGCAGGAAACCGGGCCGGGCCTGACCACCTTCAAGCCGGACCGCGATGCGCTCGCGGCACGCGTCGAACGCGCGCGCCGCACGCTGGAAGACCGGGCCGAGCCGCACGAGGCCGGCTACTTCTTCGTGATGGAAGACACGACGACCGGCGACATAGCCGGCGTGTGCGGCATCGAAACGGCGGTGGGGCTGCGGCAGCCGTTCTACAACTATCGCGTGAGCACGGTCGTGCATGCGAGCCAGGACCTCGGCATCTGGACGCGCATGCATGCGCTGAACATTTCGCATGACCTCACCGGCTATGCGGAGGTGTGCTCGCTGTTTCTGAGCCCGCGTTATCGCGCGAGCGGCGTCGGCGGTCTGCTGTCGCGCTCGCGCTTCATGTTTTTCGCGCAGTTTCGCGAGCGTTTTCCGCAGCGTCTATGCGCGGAGATGCGCGGCCATTTCGACGCGGAAGGCACCTCGCCGTTCTGGCGCGCGGTCGGCTCGCATTTCTACCAGATCGATTTCAACGCGGCCGATTATCTGAGTTCGCATGGCCGCAAGGCGTTTCTCGCCGAGCTGATGCCGCGTTATCCGGTGTACGTCGAGTTGCTGCCCGAAGAGGCGCAGCGCTGCGTCGGCCTCACGCATAGCGACACGATTCCCGCGCGCCGCATGCTCGAAGCGGAAGGGCTGCGCTACGAGAATCACGTCGATATCTTCGACGCGGGCCCGGTGCTCGAATGCCATATTGCCGATCTGCGCACCGTGCGCGAGAGCGTGGTGGTCGCGGCCGAAATCGGCGAGGCTGCGGAACCCGCCGCGCAGGACGGAGCGAAGTCGATGGTATCGAATACGTCGCTCGGCGATTTTCGCGTCGGCGTGGTGGCGGGCGTGCCGCACGCAGGCGGGTTCCGCCTGAGCGCCGCCGAGGCCGCCGCGCTCGGCGTCAAGGCCGGCGATTCGCTGCGGGTGCTGCCGTCGAAACACAAACAGGGATGATTATGAGCGAGCTTTTTATCGACGGCGGCTGGGCTGCCGGCATCGGACCCGCATTCGCATCGCGCAACCCCGGCACGGGCGCGGTGGTGTGGCAAGGCAACAGCGCCTCGGCGGACGACGTCGATCGCGCGGTACGCAGCGCGCGGCGCGCATTCGCGGCATGGTCGGCGCTGACGCTCGACGAGCGCTGCGCGGTGGTGCGCCGCTTCGCCGCGCTCGTGACCGAGCGCAAGGAAGCGCTCGCCGCAGCGATCGGCCGCGAGACCGGCAAGCCGCTCTGGGAAGCGCGTACCGAAGCGGCCTCGATGGCCGCGAAGGTCGAGATCTCGATCCAGTCGTACAACGAACGCACCGGCGAAAAACGCTCGGCGATGGCCGATGGCACCGCGGTGCTGCGGCATCGTCCGCATGGCGTGGTGGCCGTGTTCGGCCCGTATAACTTCCCGGGCCATCTGCCGAACGGACATATCGTGCCTGCGTTGATCGCGGGTAACGCGGTCGTGTTCAAGCCGTCCGAACTCGCACCCGGCGTTGCCGCGCTCACCGTGCAGATCTGGCGCGACGCGGGCTTGCCCGCCGGCGTGCTCAATCTCGTGCAGGGCGAGAAAGACACCGGCATCGCGCTGGCGAATCACCGGCAGATCGACGGCTTGTTCTTCACCGGTAGTTCGGATACCGGAACATTGCTGCACAAACAGTTCGGCGGCCGGCCCGAGATCGTGCTTGCGCTCGAGATGGGCGGCAACAATCCGCTCGTGATCGGGCCCGTGGCGGACCTCGACGCCGCCGTGCATCACACGATTCAATCGGCGTTTCTGTCGGCGGGGCAGCGCTGCACCTGCGCGCGCCGCATCTTCGTGCCCGACGATGCGTTCGGTGAGCGTTTCCTCGCGCGCCTGACTGAAGTGAGCGCGCGCATTGGCGTCGGCGAATACGATGCCGAGCCGCAGCCGTTCATGGGGGCTGTCGTGTCGGCGCGCGCGGCCTCGCGTTTGATGAGCGCGCAGGAAAATCTGCTTGCGCGCGGCGCGAAGGCGCTGCTGAAAATGGCGCAACGCGATCCGCAACTCGGCTTCGTCACGCCCGCGATTCTCGACGTGACCGGCGTGCAGGATCTGCCCGACGAAGAGCACTTCGGCCCGCTCGCGCAGATCATCCGCTACCGCGACTTCGACGCCGCGCTCGAACAGGCGAACGATACCGAATTCGGTCTCTCGGCGGGCCTGCTCGCCGACGACGAAGCCCTGTGGACGCATTTCCAGCGCACGATCCGCGCGGGCATCGTCAACTGGAACCGGCCGACCAACGGCGCTTCGTCGGGTGCGCCGTTCGGCGGTCCGGGCCGCTCGGGCAATCACCGGCCGAGTGCGTACTATGCGGCCGACTACTGCGCCTACCCGATGGCCTCGGTCGAGAGCGCGCAACTGCATATGCCCGCGAGCGTCTCGCCGGGCCTTCAATTCTAAGGATCGACGATGCTGCAAGCCACTGAAGCCAATTTCGACGGCCTGGTCGGCCCGACTCACAACTATGCGGGGCTCTCGTTCGGCAATGTCGCGTCGCAGAACAACGAGAAGTCGGTCGCGAATCCGAAGGCCGCCGCGCGCCAGGGTCTGCGCAAGATGAAGCAGTTGGCCGACCTCGGTTTTCATCAGGGCGTGTTGCCGCCGCAGGAGCGTCCCTCGATGCGGCTGTTGCGCGAACTCGGCTTTTCCGGCGACGACGCTTCGGTCATCGCCCGTGTCGCGCAGAACGCGCCCGAGTTGCTGGCCGCCGCGAGTTCGGCCTCGGCGATGTGGACCGCCAACGCGGCGACCGTGAGCCCGTCGTCCGATACGCACGACGGCCGCGTGCATTTCACGCCGGCCAATCTGTGCAGCAAGCTGCATCGCGCGATCGAGCACGAGTCGACGCGCCGCACGCTGCGCGCGATGTTTAGCGATACCGACCGTTTCGTCGTGCACGAGGCGCTGCCCGGCACGCCCGCGCTTGGCGACGAAGGTGCCGCGAACCACACGCGCTTTTGCGAGCAATACAGCGCGCGCGGCGTCGAATTCTTTGTGTACGGCCGCAGCGAGTATCGTCGCGGGCCGGAGCCGAAGCGTTATCCGGCGCGTCAGACCTTCGAGGCGAGCCGCGCCGTCGCGCATCGTCATGGCCTGCAGGAAGCCGCGACCGTCTATGCGCAGCAGAACCCGGACGTGATCGACGCGGGCGTGTTTCATAACGACGTGATCGCGGTCGGCAATCGCAACACGTTGTTCTGCCATCAACTCGCGTTCGTCGAACAGAGCGCGGTGTACGACGAACTGCGCTCGAAGCTCGCGCACCTGCATGCGGGCTTCAACGTGATCGAAGTGCCCGATGCGCAGGTTAGCGTTGCCGATGCCGTGACGTCGTATCTGTTCAACAGCCAGTTGCTGACGCGTCCCGACGGCAAGCAGGTGCTCGTGGTGCCGCAGGAGTGCCGCGAGAATCTGCGCGTGGCCGCGTATCTCGACGAACTGACGTCGCATCGCGGGCCGATCGACGAAGTGCTCGTGTTCGATCTGCGCGAGAGCATGAAGAACGGCGGTGGTCCGGCGTGTTTGCGTCTGCGCGTCGTGCTCGACGACACCGAACGTGCGGCCGTCGCGCCGGGCGTATGGATCGACGACACGCTGTTCGGCCGCCTCGATGCGTGGATCGAGAAGCACTATCGCGACCGTCTCGCGCCGGCCGATCTGACCGATCCGCAACTGCTCGTCGAATCGCGCACCGCGCTCGATGAACTGACGCAGATTCTCGACCTCGGTTCGCTCTATGACTTCCAGCGCTGAGTCTGCGATGTCGGCCGCGATCCCGATGCTCGACGATTTCCTCGCATGGACGCTCACGGGCAGGCGGCCTGCCGCGCATGACGCGCAGGGCGTGTGCGCGAATGGCGTGCACTGGTCATGGCTCGACGAGGGTGTGCTCATGATGGAGCCGACGCAGGTGCCAATGCAGGGGTCGACTCAAGCCGCCACGCACGGCTCCATCGGAAAACCCGCCATCCCGCGCAGCGTGCTGGTCTCGGCCGGCGTCCACGGCGACGAAACCGCGCCGATCGAACTGCTTTCGCGCATGATCGCCGATCTCGCGCGGGGCCGTGCCGCGCTCGCGTGCCGCCTGCTCGTGATTCTCGGCAACGTCGATGCGATGCGTGACGGCTCTCGTTATCGCGACGACGATCTGAACCGTCTCTTCAGCGGCCGTCATCTGCAATTGCCGCACAGCCACGAAGCGCCGCGCGCGGCGGCGCTCGAAGTGGCCGCGACGCGCTTCTTCGCGGCGGCGTCCGAGGCGTCCTGCGTGCGCTGGCACATCGATATGCATACGGCGATCCGCGCGTCCGCGTTCGAGCGTTTCGCGCTGCTGCCGCATACCGGCAAGCCGTTTTCGCGTGCGATGTTCGAATGGCTTGGCGAGGCGCGCATCGGCGCGGTGCTGCTGCATACGACGAAGGGCAACACGTATTCGCATTTCACCGCGCAGGCGTGCGGCGCCGAGGCCTGCACGCTCGAACTGGGCAAGGTGCGTCCGTTCGGCGAGAACGACCTCACGCGTTTCGCGGGCGCCGACCTCGCAGTGCGCGCGCTGCTCGCCGGAACGCGGGTCGGCGAGCAAGCGCATCAGCCAACGAATCAGCGAACCGATGCGGAATCCGATACGGAATTCTCCGCACCCGCGGCCATGCCGCGCGTCTTCACCGTGATCGATCAACTGACCAAGCAAAGCGATGCCTTCGAGTTGCTGCTAGCGCCCGACGTGCCGAACTTCACACCGTTCGCGGAGGGCACCTTGCTCGCGCGCGACGGCGAGTATCGCTATACGGTTCGGCACGACGAAGAGCGCATCGTGTTTCCGAACGCAACCGTCAAGCCCGGCTTGCGCGCCGGGCTGCTCGTGATCGAAACCACCGCCGACACGCTGTCCAGACTTGTCTAGACAGGTTCCGTGTACAATCGCGGGCGTCGCGGCGCTCGCACCATCATGCCGGCCGCGCGAGCCGGCCGCATTCCGTGCGGCGAAGCTGTCCGTGCCGGTCAGGCTCCGTCCTAGTCAACCCCGTAGAGGAACCCCCGTAATGAAGATGAATTGGCCCAACATGGCCGCGCTCGCGCTGTTCGCGGCGGCGGCGCTGACGGCAGGCAGCGCGTCGGCGGCGGATATCAAGGAAGTGCGCTTCGGTGTCGAGGCGTCGTATGCGCCGTTCGAATCGAAGTCGCCGAGCGGTGAATTGCAGGGCTTCGACATCGACGTCGGCAATGCCGTGTGCGCGAAGCTGAAGGCCAGATGCGTGTGGGTCGAGAACTCGTTCGACGGCCTGATCCCGGCACTCGAAGCGCGCAAGTTCAACGCGATCAACTCGGACATGACGATCACCGACCAGCGTCGCCAGGCGATCGACTTCACCGATCCGATCTACACGATCCCGAACCAGATGATCGCGAAGAAGGGCAGCGGTCTGCAGCCGACGCCGGCATCGCTGAAGGGCAAGCACGTCGGCGTGCTGCAGGGCACGATCCAGGAAACCTATGCGAAGGCGCGCTGGGCGCCGGCCGGTGTCGACGTCGTGCCGTATCAGACGCAGGACCAGATCTACGCGGACCTCGTCTCGGGCCGTCTCGATGCGTCGTTCCAGGATGCCGAAGCGGCTTCGAAGGGCTTTCTGAAGAAGCCGCAGGGCGCGGGCTTCGAGTTCGCCGGTCCGGCCGTCAGCGACGAGAAGCTGCTCGGCGCGGGCGTCGGCTACGGCGTGCGCAAGAACGACAAGGCGCTGAAGGACGCGCTGAACGGCGCGCTGAAGGAACTGAAGGCGGACGGCACGATCGACCGCCTCGCCGCGAAGTACTTCGACGTGAACGTCGTGCTGAAGTAAGCGGCGTTGCGCATCGCGGGAGTCGCGACGCGCGGGGCTGCGACGAGCATCGCCAGGAACGGCCGCACAGCGATGTGCGGCCGTTTGCATTGGCGTTTCCGCACGGCTGCGTGGCGTGCCGATCAGGCTCGTCGCCCGCGTGGAAATAATGAAAGACCGTCGATTAATATTTCGGGTAATTGCTTCGCAAGCATGCTGGCACCTGAACGGCTGCGATAAAATCACGGGGCATAACGCCACGCGCGGCGGCTCTCATGACCGTCATAAAAAACGCGCACAGTACGGCGAAAACACAAAACACAATACGGCGCACATACAGCGCCGGACAACAGCGGCCAGGCGCCAGCGGCGTCGAGCGGGGACCGGAATGACCATCATCGCAATCGAGACTCATAGCCCGAGCGGCGCGACCGACGACGCATCGTTGAGCGCCAGCTTCGCGCGGCAGCCCATTCTGAACCGGGACGGCATGCTGTGCGGTTACGAGATCAAGGTGCGGGCGCCTGAAGTGCCGCTCGAAGCAATAAACGAAGCAGCACACGAAGAAGCGGACAAAGCCACGGACAAAGCGCAGGACGCCGACACCTTGCCCGGCCGCGCGCCGACGCCCGCGCAACGTGTCGCCCGCGCGATCGCTTGCGGCCTCGTGCAAGGCGAGGTGCGCGGCGCGCTGACCGGCCATCCCGCCTATGTCGACGTGAGCCGCGAACTGCTGCTCGACGACGCGATCCTCAGATTGCCCGCCGAGCGCTTCATGCTCGAATTGCCGCCGTCGCTGGACGTCGACGCCGAGTTGATCGCGCGCCTCGTCTATCTGCATGGCCGCCGCTATCGCTTCGCGCTCGACGACGTCACGCAGCCCAACGAAACCTTCGCGAAGCTGCTGCCGTACGCCGAGGTCGTCAAGATCGACGCGGCGCGCGCGCCGCGTGCGCTGCTGCCGAAGCTCGCGAGCGTGCTGAAGTCGGCGGGCAAGCTGCTGCTCGCGTCGGGTCTCGACGCGCAGGCCGATTTCGACATGGCGCACGGGCTCGGCTTCGACCGCTTCCAGGGCTATTACTTCGCGCGTGCGCAGAGTTCGGACACGCGCCGTGTCAGCGCGCCGCGTCACGCGCTGCTCAATCTGCTGCAACTGCTCGGCGGCGACCCGAGCGTCGCGCAGCTCGAAGCCGAGCTGAAGCTGAACCCGGTGCTCGTGATGCATCTGATGAAGCTCGCGAATTCGAGCGGCTTCGCGGTCGGCCACAAGGTGACGACGCTGCGCGAAGCGATCAACGCGACCGGCACCGATCGCATCGCGCGCTGGACGCAACTGCTGCTCTACGCGGACGGCCGCAAGGTCGCGCTCGAAGACGATCCGTTGCTGCAACTCGCGGCGACGCGCGCGCGTTTCATGGAACTGGCGATCGCGCGCATGCCCGAGGCAGGGCGCGACGAAGCCGACGCGGCATTCCTGACCGGCGTGTTTTCGTTCGTCGACGCGGTGTTCGGCGGCTCGCTCGAAAAGACGCTGAACGTCCTCACGCTTTCGCGGCCGATCCAGGCGGCGATCCTGCATCGCGAAGGGACGCTGGGGCTGTTGCTGAGCGCGATCGAGGCGCTCGAAAGCGGCGCATGGGAGCGCGTCGCCGAACTGTGCGAGCGTCTACAGCCATTGGCGCTCGAAGACATCGCGCAGATGGGCCTCGCGGCCGCCGCCTGGGCCGGCGTCGCGGATCGCAGCGCGCAAGGGCTCGAACGGATCGAGGACTGAGCGGGCCTGCTCAGGCCACCTGCATCAGCGGAACTGTTTTCGGGCAAACACCGGAACGGCTTGAAACGAAGCAGGCGCTCAACGATCGCGCCACGTCTTCACATCGTCTCCATTTCCCGCATCTGCCCCTGGCCGAAAAAACGGCCTAACTCCTGGGCCAGTTCGTTGAGCACGCTCATTTCCTTCTGCGATATTCGGCGTGCTTCCTGCGTATGCGACCAGTCGCCGTAGAGCAGGGCGACGGTCTGATCGGTTTCGTCGACAACCGGCAGCAGCACGAACGCGCGCGTGTCGTCGAACGAGCGGCGGAACCATTCGGGCAGCCTCGCGACCATCTTCGGATCGCGCGCGTTCTCGATGAAGATGCCGACCGAATTGGCAATCGCGAGATGAAAGACGTCGGGCTCGAACGCGGCGTTGAACGTGAGCTTCGGCAAGGCCGCGTCGATCATCGGTCCGAGACCGAGGCGCGCCTTGAACGTGCCGTTGCTGTGCTTGACGAATACCACCGTGCGCGCAAAGCCGAGGCCGGCGAGCACGGTTTCCGCGGCCATCGCGAGCGCCGGCGCAAGCGGGCTGCCCGCGGGCAGATCGCGCAGATCCTTCACGCCGACTGCGATGCGGGCCTCCGGCGTCAGGGCTTCGCGCGCGATCGCATCGGCATTCGCGCGCAGCTCGACGATCTCGCGCATCACGCCGTCGCCGCCTTCCTCGCGCGCGAGCGCGATGCTCATCTGCTGCAGTACGTCGGGGTCCGTGTTCAGCGCGCCGCTATAGCTTTGCGCGAGTTCGGCGATGCGCGCCTCGCGCTCCCAGTCCGGCATGTTTTGCTGCGTGAGCACGTCGGCGACCGCGGTCGAGTAGTTCGTGATGGCGCGCAGCCATTGCACCTGGCGCGGCTGCGTCACGTCCTGCGGATCGAATTCGCCCATGCCCGAACGGATCATGTCGGGCAGGCGCCAGCGCACCGCGGCTTCCGTGCCGATTTCGTCGAACGTGACGCCGAGCACGAGCACGCACGCATCGGTTTCGAGCGCGCCGCCGTCGATGTGGCGGCGAATCTGGTCCCACTCCGCGTCGAGATAGAACACCACCAGCAGCTTGCCGATCTGCCGCATCAGCGTGCAGACCACCGCTTCCTCGCCGGCGCGCAGATCGCCGCGCTCGGTCAGCTTGCGCGCGACGCAGCCCGACAGCAGCGTGCGGTTCAGTTCGAGTTTCGCGTCGATGCGGCGCGGCGCGCTGTGATGAAAGTGATCGACGATCTTCAGCCCGACGACGAGATGGCCGACCGCATCCATGCCGAGCACCATCAGCGCGCGCGACACCGTCGTGATGTTGCCGCCGAACGCCATGTACATGGCCGAGTTCGCAAGTCGCAGTACTTTCTGCGTCAGCGCGAAATCCGACAGCACCACCTGCACGAGGCCAGTGAAGTCGAGGTCGTCGTTGTTCATCGCCGCCATCGTGGTGCGCAGCGATTGCGACAGCATCGGGAAATCGCCGCGCTCGCTCATTCGCGTCCAGAGACGGTCGAGCACTGCCGCCTTTAGCATGTGAGTCCCGCAAAAGCCATACGTGTTCCAATGAGTACCGCGCCGGCATGAAGCCGGCCTGTTGCGCTTGCGTTGCCTGCGTGCCGCGCCTGCATGGTCCGTTATGTGCCGTGCAGACGAAGCGTGCGCGCCTCGAAGCGCTGCGCGAGTTCGTCGGACGGCAACGCCTTGCAGACGAGCCAGCCCTGGATGTGATCGCAGCCCATCTCGGTGAGCAGCGTGCGTTGCGCTTCCGTTTCGACGCCCTCGGCGACGAGTTCGAGATCGAGCGTCTGCGCGAGCCCGACGACGGCGCTCACGATGGCCTGATCGTTTCGCGAGGTTAGCAGATTCTCGACGAAACTCCGGTCGATCTTGAGCTTGGCGAGCGGAAAACGCTGCAGGTAGGCGAGGCTCGAATAGCCGGTGCCGAAGTCGTCGACGGCGAAGCGGATACCCATCGCGGTGAGGTCTTCGAGCAGCGCCGTCGCGTGCGCGGGGTCGTGCATCAGCAGACTCTCGGTGATCTCGAAGACGACCCGGCGCGGATCGATGCCGGTCAGCTCCAGCGCCTCGCGCACCGAGTCCTTGAAGCGCGGGTCGCGGAACTGCTGCGGCGACACGTTGACGGCCACGTATTGCAGCGCGATGCCTTTCGCATCCCACTGGATCAGCTGCATGCAGGCGACCTTCAGCACCCAGTTGCCGAGGAAGTTGATGAGACCGATCGACTCGGCGAGCGGAATGAACATCGACGGCGGCACGAGTCCATGCACCGGATGAGTCCAGCGGATCAGCGCCTCGACGCCGACTACGCCGTGCGAGCGGCTGCTCGTGATCGGCTGGAAGTGCAGCGAGAACTCGCCGTTGCGCACGCCGTCGTAGAGATCGGCTTCGAGTTTCAGGCGCTCGGCGTCGGCCGGGTTGTCGTCGGGCACGTAGAACGCGAGCGTGTTGCCGCCCGCGGCTTTCGCCTGCAGGAGCGCGTGGTCGGCCCAGCGCAACAGATGGGTGTCGTGCAGCGCGGTGTCGTTCGCGTGCCGCACGTCCGGATACAGCGCGATGCCGATGCTCGCCGACAGATGCACCTGCTGGCCCTTGAACACGTACGGTTGCTGGATCGCGGTCAACAGGCGCCGCGCCAGCGCTTCGGCGGCGGCCGCCGCGTCGGTGCGGTTGGCGGCCGGCTTGACGAGGATCGCGAACTCGTCGCTCGCGACGCGCGCGAGCAATTCGTTCGGGCTCGTCATGTTGACGAGACGCCGCGCGGTGTCGCGCAGCATCTCGTCGCCGGCATCGTAGCCGAGCGCGCGGTTCACGCGCTGATAGTCGTCGAGATCGAGCAGCAGCAGCGCGACCGGCGTGCCGTGCGCGTCGGCCTGCTGCTGCGCGTCGATCAGCGCGTGTAGCAGGCCCGACTGGTTGGGCAGGCTCGTCAAGCGGTCCAGATGCAGCGCCTGGGTCAGACGTTCCTCGGTGGCGCGCCAGGCCGAGACGTCGAAGCCGGCGATCGCAAAGCCGTCGACGCCGTCGTGGCTGCTGCGCATGACGCGCAGCTCGACCGTGATCGGATAGGTCAGCGACTTGATGAGCCCGAGCGTCGCCTTCTCGACGTTGCCCGAAGCCGCCGCGCGCGCGAGCAGTGCGTCGAGGCGCGGCACGTCGGCTGGCGCGACGAGCTCGTGCAGCGTGATCGTCTCCAGATACTCGCGGTGATAGCCGATAAAGCGCAGGCTCGCATCGGAAACGTAAAGGAAGCGCTGCGCGTCGTCGACATGCGCGAGCAGGTCGACCGCGCCGACCACCTGTTCCAGTGGCACGGCACGGTGGGGGGCGCTCTGCCGTGTGCCGTCCGCGCGCCGGCCGAATGCGCGAAGCCGGTCGATGACCGTGCGCAGGGAGCCCCGGCGGGGCGCGGTGATCGTGTTCGCTTCCATGTGTCGCTGGCAACCTGAGTTCGTCCGCCGGCGCAACTGCGGGTCCGCCGGCTCGGGCGGCCGGCAAAGTAGCAGGCCGCCGCATCAGAACGAGATAACGACCCGCGCCGCGAAATCTTTAGCGGCCCTCGTGGAAAACACCCGGTATCGGATTGCCTCATGCCGCCGCGTGGACGATTCGGCTAAAGTGGGGCCGCTTTACATCCGTTAATACGAGGAATCCCGTTGTGCAGTGCCGGCCGTGGCGTCGCCGCTGCATAGTTTCCGAACCTTGCACCGATGAACCATGTTCGAACGCCCTGTGGCCAGGCCGCTTGCCGGGCCCGATGCCAGCCGCGCTTCCGGGGCGGCCGCCGGAGCCGCCGGAGCTGCTTCACGGCACGCCGAGGTGAGTGAGCCGTTTGCCCGCCCTGCCGGGGTCTTGTCCGCCGGCGACGCGACGCCGGCGGCCGCCGCGCAGGATGACGCGCAGTACGTCTATCTGGGCCGCCAGCCGATTCTCGACCGCCACGGCGCGCCCCACGCCTACGAACTGCTGTTTCGCGCCGGCGCGCACAACTACGCCGAAATCAGCGACGACACCCAGATGACCGCGCAGGTGGTGGTGCGCACGATCGGCGGGATCGGCGTGCCGGCCGTGCTCGGGCAGCACCGCGGCTTCGTCAATATCGAGCGCCGGCTGCTCTTTAGCGACATCGTCCATCTGATGCCGCCCGAGCGCTTCGTGCTCGAAATTCTCGAAACCGTGCGCTTCGACATGCCGCTTGCGCGCCGTCTCGTCGAATTGCGTCAGGCGGGCTTCCAGATCGCGCTCGACGACGTCAGGGACCTCTCGGACGAACTGTTCGCGATGCTGCCGTACGCCGACATCGTCAAGATCGACCTGTTGCAGACCCCGCGCGACAAGCTCGCCAAGCTTGCGTCGATATTGCGCGGACACGGCAAGACGCTGCTCGCCGAGAAAGTCGAGACGCGCGAGGACTTTGCGCTCGCGCAGGAACTCGGCTTCCAGCTGTTCCAGGGCTATTTCTTCGCGCGGCCGCAGGTGCTGGCCGCGCCGCGCAACCGCTCGTTGCGCCCGGGCCTGCTGCGGCTGCTCGCGCTGCTCTCGCGCGACGCCGGCATCTTCGAGCTCGAAGCGGAACTGAAGCTGAACCCGAGCGTGGTCGTGCAGCTGCTGCGCCTCGTCAATTCGAGCGCGTTCGGACTCGGACGCCCCATCTCGTCGCTGCGCGAGGCGATCATCGCGACCGGCACGCGGCAGATCGCGCGCTGGGCGCAACTGCTGCTCTACGCGGACACCGACGACCGGCCGTGGCGCACCGATCCGCTCGTGCAACTGGCCGCGACGCGCTCGCGCTTCATGGAACTGGCCGCGAGCTGGCTGTACCCGGCCGATGGCGATTTCGCCGACGCCGCGTTCATGACCGGAATTTTTTCGCTCGTGCACGTAGTGCTTGGCAGCACGCCGCGCGCGGTGCTCGAAAAGCTCGCGCTCGCGCCGCAGATTCGCGAGGCGATCGTGTCGCGCGCGGGCGAGCTCGGCGCGCTGCTCGGTATCGCCGAAGTGGCGGGCGAGGGCGGCGACGCCGCGCCGCTTGCCGCGGCGGCCGGCTTCGCGGCGCTCACGCCCGCCGTGCTGTCGGAGCTGAATCTGTCGGCGGCGGCGTGGTTCGGGGTGCATGTCGCCGAGTCGGCGGTCTGAGCGGCCGGGGCCGGCCGCCCGACGCGCTGGTCTCGCCTCGTTGGCCTCGCATGCTTTCGATCCGCTTATCGTCATGCCGCGCCGCTTACGCGCGTTGCGCATCCGTGTTCCAATAGCCGATGCAGGGATGGCCGAGGCCGTCCCCGATGCCCCGGACTGGATGACAACGCGTGTGCTCACGCAGGGAGACGCAGATGAAGATCAAACACCTACCGGCGGCGTTCGCCGCCGTCATGGCGCTCGGATTCGCCATGCATTCGCCGCTCGCATCGGCGACGCTGAAGCCGGGCGACACCGCGCCGACCTTCACGACCGAAGCTTCGCTCGGCGGCAAGACCTACACCTACTCGCTCGCCGACGAACTGAAGAAGGGCCCGGTCGTGCTGTACTTCTATCCGGCCGCGTTCACGAAGGGCTGCACGATCGAGGCGCACGAGTTCGCCGATGCGGTCGACGAATACAGGAAGTACGGTGCGACGGTGATCGGTGTGTCGCACGACAACATCGATACGCTGACGAAGTTCTCGGTCAGCGAGTGCCGCAGCAAATTCCCGGTCGCGGCCGATGCCGATTCGAAGGTGATCGGCGCATACGACGCCGGCATGCCGCTGCATAGCGGCATGGCCAATCGCGTGTCGTACGTGATCGCGCCGGACGGCAAGATCATCTACGAATACACGAGCCTGTCGCCCGAGAAGCATGTCGAGAACACGCTGAAGGCGCTCAAGGACTGGACGGCGGCGCATAAGGCGCAGTGAGGCGGGGCGGGGTGCGGTGGTGCCCGCTGGTGCGCCTGGTGCCCGCCAGGGCACGCCGCATAGTCGGCTACGCAGCGCCGTAGCGGCAGGCAAGCCGTGGCGCGTCGGCCCGCTGGCCTCTTGCGCGCGGCGCTGCGATTGGCGCAACGACGGGTTGCATCGCGGACCGGCGCGCTCGTGCTAGGCTCAAGCCTTTTGCCGGGTGAGTGAGCGATGCCGATTCTCGTTGCGTTGATTGCGCTGATCGCGCTGGTGTACGGTGCGGTGCGGGCCTTTTATGCGTTGCAGGCCGCGTTCGGCC
The DNA here is from genome assembly GCF_017105025.1 of Paraburkholderia sp. Ac-20336. Classification (NCBI taxonomy): domain Bacteria; kingdom Pseudomonadati; phylum Pseudomonadota; class Betaproteobacteria; order Burkholderiales; family Burkholderiaceae; genus Paraburkholderia; species Paraburkholderia sp. Ac-20336. Next base: position 13,980 of record NZ_JAAGPS010000085.1, read on the forward strand.
TGGCCGTCGCGGTCGGCGTCGCCGTGCTGGTCGCGCTGCTGTTGATCGGCGCGCTGGCGCACTGGTTGCGGCGGCGCCGCGAAGTCGCGCCGAACGTGCGCGACGGCGACTGGACGCATGAGCTGAAGGGCAACTGGGGTGCGCTGCGGCTCGCGGCGGCCAAGCGGCTCTGCGAGATTCGCGTCGGCGACGAAAAGGGCGCGTATATCTTCGCCGATCTGCTCGGCGCCGAAGTGCGGGGCGGCGGCGCGCAGGCACAACTTGCGCTCGAGGTGAAGGACCCGCGGCACGCCGAGTGGATCGTGCCGATGTCGGGCGAGCGCGAGGCGCGCCAATGGCAGCGGATTTTTGCGCTGGCTATTGCACAGAAACTCTGAGGCACAGAAACTCTGAGCAAAAACCCTGAACAGAAACGCCGAGCCGGCTTAAGAACGGCAACGCGGAGCAAAAGTTTTCAACGAAACGCCGCGGGAAAACGCCGAAGCTCTCGCTTTAAAAGTCTTCTGCTGGTTGGTCGCGCCGGCTCACGCGGCGGGTTCGCATGCATCGAATTTATCAGGCATGCCAACCCGCCGCGTTACCATTGAACGTTACGACGACGTCGGCGTCGCGCCACCCGAGCGGCGCGCCTTTCGCGCTTCCCAGCGCACGCGGATGCGGTCCATGTAGAGATACACGACCGGCGTCGTATAGAGCGTGAGCATCTGGCTCACGATCAGCCCGCCGACGATCGAAATACCGAGCGGCGCGCGCATCTCCGCGCCTTCGCCGCGTCCGAACGCGAGCGGCAACGCGCCGAGCAGCGCCGCGAACGTGGTCATCATGATCGGCCGGAAGCGCAGCAGACACGCCTGGTAGATCGCATCGCGCGACGACAGCCCGTGGCGCGAGGCCTCGATCGCGAAGTCCACCATCATGATCGCGTTCTTCTTCACGATGCCGATCAGCAGGATCACGCCGATCAGCGCGATGATGCTGAACTCGGTCTTGAAGAGCAGCAGCGCGAGCAGGGCACCGACGCCGGCCGACGGCAGCGTCGAGAGAATCGTCAGCGGATGGATATAGCTTTCGTACAGGATGCCGAGCACGATGTAGACGGCCGCGAGCGCCGCGAGGATCAGGATCGGCTGGTCGGACATCGACTGCTGGAACGCCTGCGCGGTGCCTTGGAAGCTGCCGTGGATCGTGCCCGGCATGCCGATTTCGGCCATCGTGTCGTAGATCGCCTGGGTGGCGGTGGAGAGCGACACGCCCGGCGGCAGGTTGAACGAAATCGTCGAGGCCACGAACTGGCTCTGGTGATTGACCGACAGCGGCGTGGTGCCCGGCCCGAAGCTCGCGATGGCCGAGAGCGGCACCATCGTTTCCTTCGCGGTCGAGACCGGCGAGCCCGACGACGCGCTCGACTTGCCGCTCGCCGCGATCGAGTTGATCGCCTGGTTGCGCGCGGAGTCGGCGGCGATGCTGGCCGCGCTCGTGGCGGTGGTGCCCGCCGCGCCGCCCGTGGCCGCACTGGTCGTGCTGGTTGTGCTGGTCGTACTCGCCGCCGCGTGCGCGGTCACCGTGCCGGCCGGCGCGTTGGTGGTTTGCGCGCCGCTCGCGCTGCCGCCCGAGGTGCTGACGAAGATTTCATTCAGCATCTCCGGGCTCTGCCAGTAGCGCGGCGCGACTTCCATCACGACGTGATACTGGTTCAGCGGGTTGTAGATCGTCGACACCTGGCGCTGGCCGAACGCGTCGTAGAGCGTGTTGTCGATCTGCGCGGGCTTGATGCCGACGCGCGACGCGGTCGCGCGGTCGATCGTCACCATCGCTTCGAGGCCGCCTTGCTGCTGGTCGGAGTTGACGTCCGCGAGTTCCTTGCGCGCCTGCAGCGCTTCGGTCAGCTTCGGTCCCCACTTGTAGAGGTCGGGCGTTGAGTCGGCGAGCAGCGTGAACTGATACTGCGCGTTCGATTGCCGGCCGCCCACGCGGATGTCCTGCACCGATTGCAGGAACGTGCGCGCGCCGGCCACGTCGCCAAGCGGTGCGCGCAGTTGCTGGATCACCTGATCGGCGGAGAGCTTGCGCTCGCTCTTCGACTTGAGCGACACGAACATGAAGCCCGAGTTGGTCTGCCGGCCGCCCGTGAAGCCGACCACGCTGTCGACGGCGGGGTTCTTGCCGACGATGTCCATCATCTGCGCGAACTTGCCCTTCATCGCCTGGAACGAGGTGCTCTGGTCGGCCTGGATGCCGCCGACGAGCCGCCCGGTGTCCTGCTGCGGAAAGAAGCCCTTCGGCACGATGATGTAGAGCGCGACGTTCAGCGCGATCGTCAGCAGCAGGATGGTGACGATCAGGAGCGGATGGCGCAGCGCCCAGCCGAGCGTGCGCTCGTAGCCGTGCTGCATCGACATGAAGCCGCGCTCGAGCCACTGGCCGAAGCGGCTCTCCTCGCGCTTTTCATGCGGCTCGCGCAGCAGGCGCGAGCACATCATCGGCGTGAGCGTGAGCGAGACGAGGAGCGACACCGCGATCGCGAGCGACAGCGTCAGCGCGAACTCGCGGAAGAGGCGCCCGACGATGCCGCCCATCAGCAGAATCGGCAGGAACACCGCGACGAGCGAGATGCTGATCGACATCACCGTGAAGCCGACCTCGCGCGCGCCGCGGAACGCGGCCTTCCTGCGCGGCACGCCGTTCTCGATGTGCCGCGAGATGTTTTCGAGCACGACGATCGCGTCGTCGACGACGAAGCCGGTCGCGATGGTCAGCGCCATCAGCGAGAGGTTGTCGATCGAGAAGCCCATCAGATACATCGCGCCGAACGTGCCGATGATCGAGATCGGCACGGCCACACTCGGAATCAGCGTGGCGCGCCAGTTGCGCAGGAACAGGAACACCACCATCACGACGAGCGCGACCGCGATCACGAGCGTGCGCTCGGTGTCCTTCAGCGAGGCGCGGATCGTGGTGGAGCGGTCCGAGGTCGGCTCGATGTCGACGTCGGCGGGCAGCGACGCGTGCAGTTGCGGCAGCATGGCCTTGACGCGGTCGACGGTCTCGATGATGTTCGCGCCGGGCTGCCGGTACAGGATCACGAGCACCGAGCGCTTGCCGTTGAAGAGGCCGAGGTTGCGCAGGTCTTCGACCGAATCGACGACCTCGCCCATGTCCGAGAGCTTGACCGGCGCGCCGTTGCGATAGGCGATCACGAGGTCCTTGTACTGCGATGCCTTGCTCGCCTGGTCGTTGGTGTAGAGCTGCACGCGGTTCTCGCCGAACTCGATCGAGCCTTTCGGGCTGTTCGCGTTGGCCGAGGCGAGCGCCGCGCGCACGTCTTCGAGACCGATGCCGTAGTGCGACAGCGCATGCGGCTCCAGTTCGACGCGCACGGCCGGGTTCGCCGAGCCGTTCACGTCCACTTCGCCGATGCCGTCCACCTGCGAGAGCGACTGCTGCAGCACCGTGGCGGCCGAGTCGTACAACTGGCCGGCCGTCAGCGTGTGCGAGGTGAGCGCGAGAATCAGGATCGGCGCGTCGGCGGGGTTGACCTTGTGGTAGGTCGGGTTGCTGCGCAGGCTCGCGGGCAGGTCGGCGCGCGCCGCGTTGATGGCGGCCTGCACGTCGCGCGCGGCGCCGTCGATGTCGCGGTTCAGGCCGAACTGCATCGTGATGCGCGCCGCGCCGACCGAACTCGACGAGGTCATTTCGGTGACGTCGGCGATCGAGCCCAGATGCCGTTCGAGCGGACTCGCGACGCTCGTCGCCACGGTCTCGGGGCTCGCGCCCGGCAGCGACGCCTGGATCGAGATGGTCGGGAAATCGACCTGCGGCAGGGGCGCGACCGGCAGCTTCGTGAACGCGAACACGCCCGACAGCGCGATGCCGATCGCCAGCAGCGTGGTGGCGACCGGGCGGGAAATGAACGGACGCGACAGGTTCATCGCCTAGTTCCCTGCATCGGCGGCGGGCGGCGTGGCGCTGCCGGACGAGTCGCTACGGTTGAAGCGCTCGCGCAGGCGGCGGCCGAGCGAATCGAACGCGAGGTAGATCACCGGCGTCGTGAACAGCGTCAGCAGCTGGCTCACGATCAGGCCGCCCGCGATCGCGATGCCGAGCGGGCGGCGCAGCTCCGAGCCCGCGCCGGTGCCGAGCATCAGCGGCAGCGCGCCGAGCAGGGCGGCCAACGTGGTCATCAGGATCGGCCGGAAGCGCAAGAGACACGCCTGGTAGATCGCCTCGCGCGGCGGCTTGCCTTCCTCGCGCTCGGCGTAGAGCGCGAAGTCGATCATCATGATCGCGTTCTTCTTCACGATGCCGATCAGCAGCACGATGCCGATGATGCCGATGATGTCGAGATCATGGCCGGTCATGAGCAGCGCGAGCAGCGCGCCGACGCCGGCCGACGGCAGCGTGGAGAGAATCGTGATCGGATGGATGAAGCTCTCGTACAGCACGCCGAGCACGATGTACATCGTGACGATCGCCGCGAGGATCAGGAACAGCTCGTTGGCGAGCGAGGCCTGGAACGCGAGCGCCGCGCCCTGGAAGCGCGTCTGGAACGAGGCGGGCAGGCCGATGTCCTGCTCGGCCTGCTGAATCGCCTGCACGGCCGCGCCGAGCGACGAACCGGGCGCGAGGTTGAACGACACCGTGGTGGCCGGGAACTGGCTCAGGTGCGTGACGAGCAGCGGCGCGGGCCGTTCGATGAACTTCGCAATCGACGACAGCGGCACCTGGCCGCCCGTCGAGGTGGAAGAGGGCAGGTAGATCGAATTCAGCGAATCGGTGTATTGCTGCATCGTCGGCTGCGCTTCGAGAATCACGCGGTACTGGTTCGACTGCGTGAAGATCGTCGAGATGATGCGCTGGCCGAACGCGTCGTACAGCGCGCTGTCGATCGTGGCCGGTGTGATGCCGAAGCGCGCGGCAGTCGCGCGGTCGATCTCGATGAACACCGAGCGGCCGTTGTCCTGCAGATCGGTCGCGACGTCGGCGAGTTCGGGCGACTGCTTCAGGCGGTCGACCAGCTTCGGCACCCACGTCGTGAATTCGCTGATGTTCGGATCGGTCAGCATGAACTGGTATTGCGTCGGGCTCACGGTCGAGTCGATCGTCAGGTCCTGCACCGGCTGCATGAAAAGCGAGGCGCCCGGAATGTGCGCGACGTCCTTCTGCAACTGGCGGATCACGTCGCTCGCGGTATGGCTGCGGTCGTCGCGCGGCTTCAGGTTGATGAGCATGCGGCCGCTGTTCAGCGTGATGTTGCTGCCGTCCACGCCGATGAACGACGTGAGGCTGTCGACGTCCGGGTTCTTCAGAATTTGCGCGGCGAGCGCCTGCTGACGCTCGGCCATCGACGCGAACGAGACCGACTGCGGCATCTGCGTGATCGCCTGGATCACGCCGGTGTCCTGCACGGGGAAGAAGCCCTTCGGCACGAACACGTAGAGCAGCCCGGTCAGCACGAGCGTGAGCACGGCGACGACGAGCGTCGAGCGCTGCCGGTTCAGCACCCACGTGAGCGCGACCGCGTAGCGCGCGATCACCCAGTCGATGAAGCGGTGTGCCTTCGCCTCGAAGCGGTGGCTTTCGTGCGGTGGCGTGTGGCGCAGCAGCTTCGCGCACATCATCGGCACGAGCGTGAGCGAGACGACCGCCGAGATCACGATCGTCACCGCGAGCGTGATCGCGAATTCGTGGAACAGCCGGCCGACCACGTCGCCCATGAACAGCAGCGGAATCAGCACCGCGATCAGCGAGACCGTCAGCGAGATGATCGTGAAGCCGATCTGCTTGGAGCCCTTCAGCGCGGCTTCGAGCGCCGTGTCGCCTTCCTCGACGTAGCGCGCGATGTTCTCGATCATCACGATCGCGTCGTCGACCACGAAGCCGGTCGCGATGGTCAGCGCCATCAGCGAGAGGTTGTCGAGCGAGAAGCCGCACAGGTACATCACGGCGAGCGTGCCGATCAGCGAGAGCGGCACCGAGAGGCTCGGGATGATCGTCGCGTAGACGTTGGCGAGGAACAGGTACATCACCAGCACGACCAGCACGACCGACATCGCCAGTTCGAACTGCACGTCGCGCACCGACGCGCGGATCGTCGTGGTGCGGTCGGTGACGACCTGCACGTCGAGCGCGGCGGGCAGCGCCTGCTGCAGTTGCGGCAGCAGCGCCTTGATGCTGTCGACCACCTGGATCACGTTCGCGCCCGGCTGGCGCTGCACGTTCAGGATGATCGCCGGCGTGTTGTCGACCCACGCGCCGAGCTTGGTGTTCTCCGCGCCCGCGACGATGTTCGCGACGTCGGTCAGCATGACCGGCCGGCCGTTCTTGTAGGCGATCACCGCGCTCTTGTACTGGTCGGGATCGGTCAGCTGGTCGTTCGAGTTGATCGTGTAGTTGCGCGTCGGGCCGTCGAAGTTGCCCTTCGGCGTGTTGACGTTGAGGTTCGAGATCGTGGTGCGCAGATCGTCGAGATTCAGGCCGTACGCGGCGAGCGCGCGCGGGTTCGCCTGAATCCGCACGGCCGGGCGCTGGCCGCCCGACAGACTGACGAGACCCACGCCCGCGACCTGCGAGATTTTCTGCGCGAGGCGCGTGTCGGCGAGGTCCTGCACCTGGGTGAGCGGCAGCGTTTTCGAGGTGATCGCGAGCGTGATGATCGGCGCGTCGGCCGGATTGACCTTCGCGTAGATCGGCGGTGCGGGCAGGTCGGACGGCAGCAGGTTGCCGGCCGCATTGATGGCGGCCTGCACTTCCTGCTCGGCGATGTCGAGCGGCAAGTCGAGGCTGAACTGCAGCGTGATGATCGACGAGCCTGCCGAGCTTTGCGACGACATCTGATTGAGCGACGGCATCTGTCCGAACTGCCGCTCGAGCGGCGCCGTCACCGACGACGTCATCACGTCCGGACTCGCGCCCGGATAGAAGGTCTGCACCTGGATCGTCGGATAGTCGACCTCGGGTAGCGCGGAGAGCGGCAGAAAGCGCAGCGCCACGAGGCCGACCAGCATGATCGCCGCCATGAGCAGCGCGGTGCCGACGGGACGCAGAATAAAAGCGCGGGATGGATTCATGCGGTAAGTGCCGTGCCTTTTACTTTATTGCGCAGCCTGCGACGCGTGTCTGCCGCGATGCGCATGCGCGGCGGAAGCACCCGAGGCGCCGACCGCAGCGTGCGCGCCCGATGCGCCCGATGCACCACTGGGACGCTCGGCCGGAATCGTGATCTTCGAGCCTTCGCGCAGACGGTCCGAACCGTCGATCACGACGCGCTCGCCGAGCGCGAGGCCCGACTTGATGCTGGTGCGCTCGCCGTCCACGGGACCGGGCTTGACCGGCCGGACCGTGACCGTGTTGTCGTCCTTCACGACGTAGACGAACGGACCCATCGAGCCGTTGAGCACCGCCGAGGTCGGCACGATGACGGCGTCCTTGATCGTGTCGACGAGCAGGCGCGTGTTGACGAACTGGTTCGGGAACAGCCCGTTGTCCTTGTTATCGAAGAGCGCGCGCAGACGCACCGTGCCGGTGGTCGTGTCGATCTGGTTGTCCATCGTCTTCAGCGAGCCGACTTCGAGCGGCCGCGTGTTGCTGCGGTCGTAGGCGGTGGCCGAGAGCTGTTCGCCGTTCTGCGTGTGCTGGATGATCTGCTGCAGGTTGTCTTCCGAAGTCGTGAAGATCACGCTGATCGGCTGCAACTGCGTGATGACCGCGATGCCGTTCGCGAGGCCCGAGGTCACGTAGTTGCCCGGATCGACCTGGCGCAGGCCGACGCGGCCCGACACCGGCGCGGTGATGCGCGCGTAGATGAGGTCGAGCTTGAAACTGTCGACATTCGCCTGGTCGGACTTAACGGTGCCTTCGTACTGGCGCACGAGCGATGCCTGCGTGTCGACCTGCTGGCTCGCGATCGAGTCCTGCGCGAGCAGTGTCTGATAGCGCTTGAGGTCGAGGCGCGCGGTGGCGAGCAGCGCCTCGTCGCGCACCAGTGTGCCCTCGGCGTTGCGCAGCGAAATCTCGTACGGGCGCGGGTCGATCTGGGCCAGCACGTCGCCCTTCCTGACCATCTGGCCTTCCTTGAAATAGACGTCCTGCAGGACGCCGCTCAGCTGCGGCAGCACGGTCACGGTAGCCAGCGGCGTGACCGTGCCGAGCGCGGTCAGCACGACCGGCATCTCGCCTTGCGTGGCGGTGGCGACGTGCACCGGCTGCGCCATGTTCGCCATCGCGTTCGGACCGCCGCGGCCGAAGCGGCCACCGCCCCGCGCACCGCTTGCGCCGGCCGGGGCGCTGGCGCCGCTCGCGCCGCCCCACGGATGCCAGCGCCATAGCACCACTCCGAGAATGACCAGAACCGCGACGATCAGTGCGATGGTGCGGCCGCGATGCCGCTTTACCGCGCCGGGCGCGCCATGTTGCGCGCCGCTTGCCGACGGTTGGGAAGCGGTGGGGCGCTGGTTTTCCGGGTGCTTTTGTTGTTCGTCCATCGGTTCGGTCGGGTGGCTGGCTTTTTGATGTGCGCCGCTCGCGCGTTTGCCGCGCCCGCAGGGCGGCGACACGTGGACGGCATGACAGGCGGCTGCGGTTGCGTCAGGTTGCGTTCGGTTGCGGGTGCGTCGCGCAACGCGATGCTACCCGAGGCGCGGGACAGAGATGTTAACGCAATGCGGAATCACCACGGCGCGCGCGGCGCCGTTTTCGACGGCAAAAACGGCCAGATGCGCGTGTATCCCGCGACGGGATGCGTGATCGTACGTTGCGGTCTCTGTAACAGTCCAGCCGCCTATTTTTCGTTTAATTACGAAGGTTACAGGATGTTGGGAAATTGTTGGCCTGGTGTGAAGGGGCGCCTCGCCGGGCGCCGTCGGCCGCGTGCGCCGGCTGGTGGCGCATCCGGCCGCGGTGCTTTTCGCCGTGCCTGTCGCGGTGTCTGTCTCGGTGCCTCAGGTGTCGAGCCGGCGCGCCGGCGTGCCGCCGACTTCGAGCACGATCTTGCCGATGCATTCGAGCAGCGCGGGCGCGGCATGCGAGATGAGCCAGTCGCGCGGGCACTGGTCGGCCGCGCCGCCGCAATTGACCGCATAGCGCTCGCCCGACGGCCCGACGAAGCCGAGCGCGATCGCATTGAGGCCGTCGTACCACTCGCCGGTGGCGATCGCGAAGCCGCGCTCCAGCGTGTCCTCGATCGCGCTTTCGAGCCGTCCGCCGATGTAGCCCCATTCGTTGCCTTCGGCCGTCTGCAGACCGGCAAGCAACGCTTCGCGTTCCGGCTGCTCGAGCGCCACCAGATAGGCGCGGCCGACCGCGGTGCGCGTCAGGCTCATGCGCGAGCCGATTTCGAGCCGCGACACGAGCACCGCCGAGCGCGGCCGGATCGTGTCGATCACGACCATGTCGAAGCGGTCGCGCACGGCCAGATGCACCGAGAGGGCGGTGCGCTCGGCGAGTTCGATCAGGAAAGGCCGTGCGCGGGCGCGGATGTCGAAATTGCGCAGAAAGCCGTTGCTCAGCTCCAGCACCGACGAAGTCAGCACGAAGCGTTCGCTGTCGGGCAGCCGCAGCAGGAAGCCGGCGCTGACCAGCGTCGCCGTGATGCGCGAGACCGTCGGCTTCGGAATGCCGGTGAGTTCGGCGAGTTCGCGATTGCTCAGCGGCGCGTTCGCGGCGGCAATCGAGCGCAGCACGGTCAGGCCGCGAGCGAGGGCGGTGACTTCGTCGCCCGAGCCGTCCCGGTCTTTGGCGACGACCGCTGCGCTCGGGATCGGAGTAGGTCGTTTCATGGTTTTTTGGAACTGTATTTCAGATTCTGAGTTCGTCCCCCGTCGACGGCCGGTCTACGGAAGACGGCGGGCATCTTCCAGCCGTGGCACCAGTTCAGTTTTGTTTGTGACAAATCGATTCTATCGGAAAAAGTTGCCGGAACGACCTGGATTCGGATTTTGCTTGACTTAGTCAGCATAATCATAAAAAATGGAACATTATTTCGAAAGATGGAATCTTCCAGAAAGGTTGCCGGCCGTATCGTTCCCGTTGCCCGTATCGCGCGGGAATGCAAGGGGCTCGGCGGCGAATGCTTTCGAAGTCTGCTTTCAGGCACCGCTTTTAACCCCCGCTGCTTTTGCTTTAATACCGTCTCTCAGGTTCTAGCACGGCCCTCGGAATGGCTAGAACTTTTAAGGCGTCACGGCAACGTGACGCCTTTTTTTCTTTTCCGCTTTCTTTCCGCTCTCGTACGCTCAGACCTGCGGGTTGGTCTGCACCTCGTCGAAACGCTTCACGCGATAGATCACCGCCGACACGAGCCAGCTGAGCGCGAAGATGCCGATGATGATGTAGCCGAGCATGCCGAAGTTATCGTTGAGCGCGCCGATCGCGTCCCAGATGCCGCCTTTCAGGTTCAGCTGATCCGCGAGAAGGCCGAGCGCCTCGATGCCGCCGATCACGAGCGCGACCGCGATCGAGACGAGCGTGATCGTCATGTTGTAGTAGATCTTGCGCAGCGGCCTTTCGTACGCCCAGCCGTAGGCGCCGAGCATCAGGTGGCCGTCGAGCGTGTCGACGAGCGACATGCCCGCACTGAACAGCACCGGAAACACCATGATCGCCCACGGCGAGAGCCCCTTGGCCGCCTGCGTCGCCGCGATGCCGAGCAGGCCGATTTCCGTGGCGGTGTCGAAGCCGAGGCCGAACAGAAAGCCGATCGGATACATGTGCCAGCTACGCGTCACGAGCCGGAAGAGCGGCCGGAACAGGCGCGCGATGAAGCCTCGATTCGCGAGCAGCATGTCGAAGTCGTCGTCGACATAGGCGCCGCCATTGCGCACGTGGCGCCACGCGCGGTAGATGCCGCGCAGAATCAGGAAGTTCATCAGCGCGAGCGCGAACAGGAAAAAGGACGACACGGCCGTGCTGACGATGCCGCCGATCTCCCTGTAGTTGTCGAAGCGGCCCTGGATCGCGGTGGTCGCGAGCGCCACCGCGACCGACGCGAGCACGACCACGCTCGAATGGCCGAGCGAGAAAAAGAAGCCCACGGCAACGGGCCGCTTGCGTTCCTGCATGAGCTTGCGCGTCACGTTGTCGATGGCGGCGATGTGGTCGGCGTCGACGGCATGGCGCAGGCCGAATCCGTACGCGAGCAGCGCGGTGCCGAGCAGCACCGGATAGTGGTGGAACGCCACGATCGCCCACAGCCACGCGAGCAGGTTGATGGCGATCAGCACGCCGTAGATGCCGAATAATTTGCTGCGGACTCTCGAATCCGAATCGTTGAAAATCTCGACGAGTCGATCAAGCATGTTGAATCTCCAGGAATTGCGCGTTCCGTGCAGGTTGGGAAAAGACGACATAGCGAGGTCTGACTCCGGGGTGAAACAGGTTCCCCCGATACAGTGGCGCGACCGCGCCGGAATCTCACCGGCTTCCCGCTGTGTCCGTGTTGAGGCGTAGGCCCTGTGGGCTTATACATCGCCGATACTGAAAAGTCGATTTCTGCGCCGGCCGCGAGAGTCGGCGAGACCGTCGAACGGGTTCCGGTTTCGCTCCCGGTTGGGTTTTTCGGGCGGCGGCACGCATGTCCGCACGCGAGTACTGCGCGGGTGCCGAGCGAGTGTCGAGCCGGCTGCTCAGCGCGACAGCAGCGACACCGTTGCGATGCCGAGGATCGTCATCGCGAGCGAGGCGCTGACGTGAATCGCGACTTCGCCGGCCGCCCAGCCGAGCCGTCCGTCCTGCAGGCGTTGCACGACTTCGGCGGAGAAGGTCGAGAACGTTGAGAGACCACCCATCAAACCGGTGATGACGAAGAGCCGCCATTCCGGCGCGAGTTGCGGCACGCGCGCGAAGCCCGCGACCGCCACGCCGATGATGTAGCCGGCGATCACGTTGGCGGCCAGCGTGCCGAGCGGCAGTCCGCTAAACAGGCCGTTCAGGCGAATGCCGAGGAACCAGCGAAACAGCGAGCCGAGTGCGCCGCCGATGGCGACAGCGAGAAAGGACCAATACATGGAAGAGGATCGGAAACCGGAGTGTGTCGACAAACCGGTTCATGCGGGCGAGACGATGCCGCGTCCGCATGACCGGGCGTAGCAGGCATCATCAGCCCCAAGGGCGGTTAAGGGAGAATGCCATCTCCAGCCGCGCAGTCTAACATCGGTGTGCGCATTTGTACGCGCACCCCGGCTCACTCCGGCGTCGCCGAAATCTTGTGGATCGACAGATCCGCGCCGTTGTATTCCTCTTCCTGATCGAGCCTCAGGCCCACGGTCATGCGGATCACGCCATACACGAGCGTGCCGCCGAGCACCGCCACGACGATGCCGCCGAGCGTGCCGAGCACCTGCGCGCCGAGCGACACGCCACCCATGCCGCCCAGCGCGCGCATCCCGAAGATGCCGGCCGCGATGCCGCCCCACGCGCCGCACAGGCCGTGCAGCGGCCATACGCCGAGCACGTCGTCGATGCGCCAGCGGTTCTGCACGCAGGTGAACATATAGACGAACAGCACGCCGGCGATGCCGCCCGTCACCAGCGCGCCGAGCGGGTGCATGAGGTCGGAGCCCGCGCATACCGCGACGAGTCCGGCGAGCGGGCCGTTGTACGTGAAGCCGGGGTCGTTGCGGCCGGCGAACCAGGCGCTCAGCGTGCCGCCGACCATCGCCATCAGCGAGTTGACCGCGACGAGGCCGCTGATCTTGTCGAGCGTCTGCGCGCTCATCACGTTAAAGCCGAACCAGCCGACCGTCAGCACCCATGCGCCGAGCGCGAGAAACGGAATGTTCGAGGGCGGATGCGCGGCGATGCCGCCGTCGCGGTGATAACGGCCGTGGCGCGCGCCGAGCAGCAGCACGGCCGGCAACGCGACCCAGCCGCCGAACGCGTGCACGACGACCGAGCCCGCGAAGTCGTGGAACGGCGCGCCGAACGCCTGCGTGAGCCAGTCCTGAATGCCGAAGCGGTCATTCCACGCGATGCCTTCGAAGAACGGATAGACGAAGCCGACCAGCACGAACGTCGCGAACAGCTGCGGGTTGAATTTCGAGCGCTCGGCGATGCCGCCCGAGACGATCGCCGGAATCGCGGCGGCGAACGTCAGCAGGAAGAAGAAGCGCACGAGCCCGTAGCCGTTGTGCTCGGCGAGCGACGCGGCGCTGCCGAAAAACTGCACGCCGTACGCGATCGTGTAGCCGATGAAGAAATACGCGATCGTCGAGACGGCGAAATCCACGAGGATCTTGACGAGCGCATTGACCTGATTCTTCTTGCGCACCGTGCCGAGTTCAAGGAACGCGAAGCCCGCGTGCATCGCCAGCACCATGGCGGCGCCGAGCAGAAGAAACTCGGTGTCGGCGCCGTATTTCAGACTTTCCATCGATGTGTCCCGCTTATGCCAAAAAGTGCGCTATGTGAGCAAGAAGTGGGCCAAAGTTGTGCCGGCGGCGCCGGTGCGGTGCAAGCAGGCACCGGGATGGACTTGCACACGATTTCGCACCGTGCCGCGTGGGCTGGACTTTGCACCTGAATAGCGACAACAGGCACAAAAAAAGTGCATGCGCGCCGGATGGCGGCGGGAATGATCCAGCCGGGGGCATAATCTTCGATTTCTATTACAGTTTTATCTGGATTCCTGACGCATGAGGCGCCTGCGGTGTATGCGGCGCATACGGCGCCCGACAGCCGGGCGGCGTGTCTCGCGTCGCGTTCGCGCCGGCTTCCCGTGCGGCCCGGCCTGCGGCCCGCTTTGTCTTCCCGCGCAAACGCCGACATAATGTGCCGATTCCGTGCACGATCCGCCGGCCATTCCCACCAATGCGTACGCATGAGACTGACCACTAAAGGCCTGTTGCTGATCGCGATTCCCGCCGTTCTCGAACTGGCGCTGCTCTCCGGACTCGTGAAGGCGCAGGCCGATACGGCGCGAGCCGAGCGCTGGGCAATGCACAGCGAGGAAGTGCTGCGCCAGAGCACCGCGATTCTCGACCCGGTGCTGTCGGAATCGGTCGCGCTGCGCGGCGCCGTGCTTGCCAACGACGTCCGCTTCACGACGCCGGTCGCGGTATGGGTCGACGTGGACCGGCGCATCGATCAACTGGCCGAGCTGGTCGCCGACAATCCGGCGCAGGTCGAGCGCGTGGTCGAGGTGCGCCAGGCGGTGCAGGCGTATCGCCAATGGTCGGACCGGATCGAGGACCTGATGCACGCGGGGCGCCGCGCCGACATTCTCGCGCGCTTCCACGATCTCGCCCAGGCCGACGTGCTCGACCATTTTCGTCTGCAGGTGACCGCGTTCCAGGCCGAGGAGCGGCGCCTCGACATGCTGCGCTCGAATGCCGCCGACGCCGCGCGCGACCGTCAGCAATCGCTGATCGTCGCGGCCGCGTTCGGCTCGCTGCTGTTCGTCGCGATGGCCGTGTGGCTGTTCACGCGCGGCGTGCGCGGCCGGCTCGCGCAGCTTTCCGACAACGCCGGGCGCCTCGCCAGCAACGAGCCGCTTGCGCCGATCGGCGCAGGCCGCGACGAGATCGCGCGGCTCGACCTGACCTTGCACGAGACGAGCCGCCGTCTGCTCGAAGCCGAGCGCATCGAGGCGCGCTTTCATGCGGACCTCGAGCGCCGCGCGGCCGAACTCGCGCGCATCAACGAGACGCTGCGGCAGCAGACCCAGGAAAACGAGATGTTCATCTACAGCGTGTCGCACGATCTGCGCGCGCCGCTCGTGAACCTGCAGGGCTTTTCGAAGGAACTGATCCGCGCCTGCGACGAACTGCGCGCGGCGGTGCGCGAATCGACGCTCACGGCCGGCGCGCGGCAACGCATCGAGCGCGTGATCGACGAGGACGTCGGCGAGGCGCTGCATTATCTGCAGACGGCCGTGCTGCGCTCGTCGCACATCATCGACGCGCTGCTGCGGCTCTCGCGCGTCGGCCGCGTCGAATACCGGCGCCAGAAGGTCGACGTGCGCGACATCGTGCAGCGCGTCGTCGATGCGATGCAGGGCTCGATCCGCGCGCGGCGCGCGCGCGTGACGCTCGGCGAATTGCCGGCGGTGTGGGGCGATCCGACCGCGCTCGAACAGATCTTCGCGAACCTCGTCGGCAATGCGGTCAACTATCTGGCGCCGGCGCGCGAAGGCCGCATCGAAATCGGCACGACGCCGGCGCCGCCCGGCGTGCAGTCGCTGCGCATCTTCTACGTGCGCGACAACGGCCTCGGGATTCCGGCGGTCGCGCTGCCGCGTCTGTTCAACGCGTTCCAGCGTCTGCACGGCAACGCGACGGCCGGCGAGGGCATCGGCCTCGCGCTCGTGCGGCGCATGGTCGAGCGGCACGGCGGCCGCGTGTGGGCGGAGTCGAAGGAAGGAACCGGGACGACGTTTTATCTGTCGCTGCCCGAAGCGGGGGCTGGGGCAGCCGGTGCGCGGGTGCTTGCCGATGCGGCCGGGATTCTCGCGAGCCGCGATTCGCCGGGCAGTCTCGCGCAGAGGGAGACGCGCGAGTGGGCGAAGGCCGGCGACGGTGGCGGCGATGCGAGGCTGTCCGCGCCTGCGTCCGCGATCGATGTGCAGCGGGGGATCGGGACCCGGTAGGGCGCGAGAGCGGCGTGAGGGAGAGGCGGGAGAGCGGCAGGAGAAGAGCGTCAGGAACGCGGCGCGAGGCTGCCGGCGGCCCTGCGGCCCGCGCGGTGCTCGTCCGATCGTCCGCCCAGTGCCCGTTCAGCAGCCCGCGAAGATGCGCCGCGGTTTGAGCAGCCTCGTGCCGCGTATCGACCAGTAACAGCCGCAGGCGAGTAGTACCGCGCCACCCGCGAGCGCCTCGATCGGCGCGGGCCGCAGGCCGGCGAAGCCATCGACGCTGAAAAAGCCTTGCGCGACGATCAGGCTCGCTGCCCACAGCGAGCACGCGGCCTGTAGCAGCAGGCGCGTGCCCTTTATTTGCCGCGAGCGGGTGTTGCGCGACCAGGCGCCGGGCCGGCGCGCGCAGAAAAAAGCGATTGCTATCAGGATAACGGCAAGCAGGACGATCCAGTCGGTCAGTTTCATCGAAGCGGCACTCCCCAAGGCAGCCGCGACTATGGGGGAGCTTTGCTTCGAGAACTATCGGACAAATCTTAAATGAGGGGGCCGCTTGATCTGGCGGCGAGCGCGGCGTTGCGTCCGCGCTTGCCGCATGTGCTGGCGCGCAGGCGCGCCAGCGGTCGAACGCGATACCTCAATGCTCGATACGCGTGCCGAGCAGCACGAGGAATTGACGCAGCCACTCGGGATGTGCGGGCCATGCGGGCGCGGTGACGAAGTTGGCGTCGGTGATCGCCGCGTCGACGGGAATGTCGGCGTATTCGCCGCCCGCCAGCTTCACTTCGGGCGCGCAGGCCGGGTAGGCGGAAATGCGCTTGCCGCGGATCACGTCGGCGGCCGCGAGCAGCTGCGCGGCGTGGCAGATCGCGGCGATCGGCTTGCCCGCCTCGGCGAATTGCCGCACGACGTCGATCACCTTTGGATTGAGCCGCAGATACTCGGGCGCGCGGCCGCCGGCGATCGCGAGCGCGTCGTACTGGTGCGGATCGGTGTCGTCGAACGAGGCGTTCAGCGTGAACTGGTGGCCCGGCTTCTCGGTATAGGTCTGGTCGCCTTCGAAATCGTGGATCGCGGTTTTCACGCGATCGCCCGCCTTCTTGTTCGGGCAGACCGCGTCGACGATATGGCCAACTGCCTGCAGCGCCTGAAACGGCACCATCGTTTCGTAATCCTCGGCGAAATCGCCGGTCAGGAACAGGATCTTCTTTGCCGCCATCGTATGCCTCCGGTTGATCAACGGAATACCGCGCCGGGTTCACTCGCGTGTATCGGCGCGAGGAGATGCTGACAGATGCTGCTCAATGCTCCGGCAGTCTACTCCATCATCGTTGACAGAACCGCGACGATCCTCGGGCCGTGCGCCGTGCGCCAGGTGTTGCGCATGGCGCGTAAAAACGGAGCGCGCGGGGCAAGGCGGTATCATGGGCGCGTCTTCGCAAGCACGGGCCGCCTCGCGGCGGTTCATGGCACCTATGATTTCCTCTCTTTCTTCTTCGCGGTTTTCTTCGCTGTTGCGCCGCGCGGCGTTCGTGGTCCTGATCTTCGGTGGCCTGGCCGCGTGCCAGAAGAACGACGCGTCGGCCGGCCAGGTGACGAGCAAGCTCGACGACGCGGCTCAGGCCGCCGGCCAGAAGCTTGATCAGGCGGCGAGCTATGTCGGTCAGCAGGTCGATGCGAGCAAGGCCGCCGCGCAGCAGACGCTCGATGCCGCATCCGCGCCGTCGCTCAGGATCGACCCCGCATCGCTGGCGTCGAGCGCGCAGGCCAATCTGCAGAACGCGGCGAGCGCGGCCAACGCGCAGTTGGGCAAGGCCGCGTCGCTAACGGGGCAGGGACTCGAGGCGGCGGGGCGCAAGCTGCAGGCGTGGTCGGCGCAGAACGCGGCGGCGTCCGCTGCGTCGGCGGCATCGGGCGAGTCGTCCGACGCGCAGAAGCAGATGGATAAATGAGCCGCGTGCGGGTCGCCCGCATCGGCTCGCCTCGTTTGACGAAGGCGATAAGTGTAATTATCATGGTTACATATTGTCGCCGCGAGGCAGGTTCGCTGTGAACACGAGTAGCCGGTTTGCGTTTGCTGTGCACGTGCTTGCGCTGTTGTCGTTGCAGGGGGGCGTGCCGCTGTCCTCGGACATGATCGCGGGCAGCGTCAATACGAATCCCGCGCTGATTCGCCGGCTTCTGAGCATGCTCGCGGAAGCGGGGCTCACCACCTCGCAGCTGGGCGCGGGCGGCGGCGCCTTGCTCGCGCGGGCACCCGGGCAGATCACGCTGCTCGACGTGTATCGCGCGGTCGAAGAGGCGCCGCTATTTCCGCTGCATCGCGAGGCGCCGAACCCGGCGTGCATGGTGGGGCGCAATATTCAGGGCGTGCTGCACGGTATCGTCGACGAAGCGCAGCAGGCCATGGAGAGCGCACTCGCCGGCCGCACGCTCGCCGACGCGACCGCCGACGTCGTGCGCACGGAAAAGCAGCGGGCGCGCAAGCGGCGCGCGGGGGGATGACGTTGCGGCATGGCCGGCGAAGCCATGCCATGACGGCGGTAAAAGCAGCATCGCAGCACGCGT
This sequence comes from Paraburkholderia sp. Ac-20336, assembly GCF_017105025.1. NCBI lineage: Bacteria > Pseudomonadati > Pseudomonadota > Betaproteobacteria > Burkholderiales > Burkholderiaceae > Paraburkholderia > Paraburkholderia sp. Ac-20336. The sequence continues at coordinate 32,110 of NZ_JAAGPS010000085.1, forward strand.
GTAGGGGTGTTGCGGCACACGTGACGCACGCACGCCTGAAAAGACGAACGAAGTCGAATGAGGTAGAACGGGGTGAGCACCCCGCTTTTTTTCACTCAATATGTAACTACTGTAGTTACATATAACGCATCAGGAGTCAACAACATGAGCAAGCAACTAAAGATCGCATTGTTCGGCGCGACTGGCATGATCGGTTCGCGGATCGCCGTGGAAGCCACGCGGCGCGGGCATCAGGTGACGGCGCTCGCGCGCGATCCGGCACGCGTGCCGGCTGGCGTCGCGAATCTGCACGCGGCGAAGGCCGATCTGCTCGACGCCGCGAGCGTCGGCGCGGCGGTGCGCGATCACGACGTCGTCGCGAGCGCGTATGCGCCGCCGCAAGGCGATCTCGCGGTGCTGTCGAAGGCGGCCCATGCGCTTGTCGAGGGCGTGCGCGCGGCGGGGATCAAGCGCCTCGTGGTGGTGGGCGGCGCGGGTTCGCTCGAAGTCGCGCCGGGCAAGCAACTGGTCGACACCGCCGGTTTTCCGGACGCCTACAAGGGCATTGCGCTTGCGCATCGCGACGCATTCGACTACTACCGCGGCGTGAGCGATCTCGACTGGACGTGCTTCGCCCCAGCCGCGCTGATCGCGCCGGGCGAGCGCACGGGCAAGTTCCGCACGGGCGCGAAAACGCTGATCGCCGACACCGAAGGCAATAGCCGCATTTCCGCCGAAGACTACGCCATCGCGTTCGTCGACGAACTGGAGCAGGGCCGTTTCATCCGCCAACTCGCGACGGCCGCTTACTGAGGCCCTGGGTGGCCGCCCGTGCAAGCGCCCTAACATTCAGTTAC
>NZ_JAAGPS010000086.1:0-468 GCF_017105025.1 Paraburkholderia sp. Ac-20336
TGAAAAAAAAAAAAAAGTATAATATCGGCGGATCGTAGCTGTCGATAAAAAGAATAATATCAGCAAAATGATGAGTTGTTTCACTATGAACATCATAGCAAGAATGTATATTATAAGCTAATCAGATCTAAGTGTTCACAGCGCTATTCATAGTACGACATTCATATGCTTTATTAACCAAGTGCTACGTCTTGTGACTCGAGTGCATGATTTGTGACAGGTTCGACTATTACATCATCTGTATACGTAGTACGAGGAGGCGGAGATGAAGGTAGCGGTGATAGGAATGTACAGATGCGGAACGGAGTTAAGACGGTATGACTAATCACAGAATCATGATATACGCTGAAAACACTGTATCACTAAATCGAGAGACATGACAGACAGAGCGAATAAATAGTCCTGATGCTGAATCATTAGCGTGTCGTAATTAAAATGTAATGCAATGCAATTTTTTTTTTTAAAGCG
>NZ_JAAGPS010000087.1:0-33091 GCF_017105025.1 Paraburkholderia sp. Ac-20336
CGTGGCGGTGCCGTTCTCACTGGCGCTCGCGCCGAAGGCTGCCGCGTCGGCGCCCGTTGCGTTCGCGTTGCTGCCGGCCGCCAGCGCGTGCGTGCCGTCGGCGACGGCGTCGTCGGAGCCGTCCGCGGGATCGTCGGCCTTGAAGTAATGCTGGCTGCTGCTTTGTGCCAGCGCATCGACCTTGCCGTCGACCGCGCTCAACTGGCTGACGTTGACGGCGTCCGTGGGCGCCGCGCCTGCCGCGACATTCGTCAGGCGGCGCTCGTTGCCGGCCGAGCCGAGCGAGACTTCGCCGGTTGCGACGGGCGCCGCAATCGCTGTCGCGCCGGTTCCCGCCGGCGCATAGGCGCTTTGGGACAGGTCCGCGGTGGTGCTCGAATTTGCGCCCAGTGCGACGCTGTTGTCGGCGCTTGCGTTCGCGTTGTAACCGAGCGCAATGGCATTGCTGCCCGAGGCCACGGAGCCCGGGCCGATCGCGCTCGCATTGCCGCCGCTTGCCTGTGCGGCCGCGCCGAGTGCGACGCCGCTCACACCGCTGACGGCGGCATGAGCGCCGATCGCAATGCTGGAGTCCGCGCTGGCCGAGGCGAGGAGTCCGGCTGCGAACGCGTTGTCGCCGTTCGCCGTTGCCGCGTATCCGAGCGCGGTGGAGCCGAAGCCCGCTGCGTTGGCAAAGGCGCCGAATGCGGAGGTGGCGTCGCCCGCCGCCGTCGCGGCCGAACCGGCCGCGATCGAATCGATACCGAGCGCGGTGGCGTTGATGCCCACGGCGGTGGAACGGTCCGCCTCAGCGCTTGCGTTCATGCCGACGGCGCTGGAACTGTCGCCTTGCGCGACGCTGCCCTGGCCTAGGGCAAGACTGGCCTGGCCTTGCGCATTGGCGGACAAGCCGAGCGCCGTCGCGCCGTTGCTCTGCGCGCTGGCCTGCCGTCCGACCGCGACTGCGGCGTCGCCGTTCGCACTGGCCGCGTCGCCGATGGCGACCGCGAAATTGCCTGTGGCGCTGGCGGTGTCGGATTGAACCGTATTGATGGCGGCCGCCGCGTCTGCGGCGTAGAGCGCCGCCGCGGCCACTGCGATACCGGCCGCGCCCTGCAGGGCCCGCGCGGTGGTTTTTCTGCGCGTCGACGGACGGTTTCCGGTGAAGGGGGCGGCCTGCGGATCGGTCTCCAAAGCGGCTTCCAAAGCGGCCGGCGCCGGGTGCGACGCGGTACGGCAAATCACTACCAGGTTTTTACTCGTCAATGCAACCTCTACGTTATGGTTTGGCGCGCGGCACGCGAATCAATCGGGCGCGACCGGTCCGCTCGGTCCGTTTGATGGCTCCGGTCAATCCCGACAACAGGCAAGGCGGAAGCGCACGGTGCCTGACAAGGTGCTTCAGGCCCGTCCGTCTGCGCTTGCGTCCGGGTGTGCCCGAGCCCCCGCGTCACGCGCCTGGGTTGATGGGGTAAGCGTCTGGAAGAGCACCGGCGCGAACGCCGGTGCCCGTGCGCTGAGAAGAAGTGTCCGGTCTCGCAGGGGCGCCTGGATATCAGAGGATTCCGAAATGCACGCAAGCCGTCGCGACGCATCGCGCCCTTCATTTTCACGGCGTCTCGTGGCGACCTGAGTCAACCGCTCGGCCCGGCAAACGTTCTACAATGACGGTTGTTCTCCGAAGCGAGTTTTCATGCGTAATTTTTTTCTTCCCGGCTTGACAGCAATGTTTGCCGCGGGCGCGGCGCTGGTCGCCGCAGCAGGCTTTTTTTCTCCGGCGGCCCACGCCAATAACGTGATCGTGCTCAATTCCGGCGAAGCCACGCTGAGCCTGATCGACGAGAACAGCCACCAGGTCGTCGGCACCGTGCCGACCGGCAAGGAACCGCACCACCTGATGGTCACGCCGGACAATTCTTCGCTGATCGTCGCCAATTCGGTGTCGAACAACCTGATGTTCGTCGATCCGAAGTCGGGCCAGGTGCAGCGCTGGGTCGAAAACATCGAAGACCCGTATCAGATCGGCTTTTCGCCCGACCACAAGTGGCTCGTCACGACCGGCCTGCGGCTCGACCGCCTCGACATCTATCACTACGACAGCCAGAAGAACCAGATGACGCTGGCGTCGCGCCTGCCGCTCGCGGTCATGCCGAGCCACATGGCGTTCACGAACGACAGCAGGACGGTGTTCGTCACGCTGCAGGTCTCGGGCGAGCTCGCTGCGATCGACCTGGCCACGCAAACCGTGAAATGGAAGATGAAGGTCGGCAAGGTGCCGGCGGGCCTGTGGATGACGCCGGGCGAGAAATACCTGCTCGTCGGCATGACCGGCGAGGACTACGTGGCGGTGGTCGACTGGCGCAACCAGAAGGTCGTGAAGACGATCCACACGGGCAAGGGCGCGCACAACTTCCGCTCGCTCGACGACGGCCGGCACGTTGCGGTGTCGAACCGCGTCGCCAGCACGATCAGCATCATCGACGAAGACACGCTCACCAATGTCGGCGACATCACCGGTCTGATGCCGGGGCCGGACGACATGGAACTTTCGGCCGACAAACGCTATCTGTGGGTTACGTTCCGCTTTGCGAAGCACGTCGGCATCATCGACCTGAACACGCGCAAGCTGATCCAGACCATCGCGGTCGGCCGCTCGCCGCACGGCATCTACTTCTTCAATCGCGCGCCGGTCACCGCGCCGAATGGAGCCTGAGGGAGCCCTCGCGGCGGCGTGACCGGATGCGGCAACCTCACGAAGCAACCAGGCCAGCACCATGTTCCATCTGATTTTCTCTTCGCTCGACAGCTTCGTCTCGGCCGTGCAAACCTGGCTGTACGTCGACGTGGTGCAGCCGCTGCTGTACCGCTTCGACCTGATGGACTACGACGAAGACACGTACGACAGCCTGTACTGGGTCATCGTCGGCGTGTTCGAGGTGCTGGCGATGTACGCGCTCCTGCGGCCGCTCGAGGCGCTGCGCCCGGTCGAGCGGTGGGACAACCGCAAGGCGGTGCGCGTCGACGTGCTCTACACGTGGATCGCCAAGCTCGGCATTCTCAACCTGTTCTTTTTCTTCGCGCTGCAGCCGTTCTTCGACAACGTGCAGGGCTGGCTGCGCATGCGCGGCATCGCGAACGTCAATTTCGACAATCTGTGGCCCGGCGTGACCACGCAGCCGCTCGTCACGTTCGTGATGTATCTGCTCGTGCTCGACTTCGCCGGCTACTGGTATCACCGCTGGCAGCACCGCATCGGCGTGTGGTGGGAACTGCACGCGGTGCATCACAGCCAGCGGCAGATGTCGCTGTGGGCCGACGACCGCAACCATCTGCTCGACGATCTGCTGCAGGCCTCGTTCTTCGCGGTGATCGCGCTCGTGATCGGCGTGCCGCCGTCGCAGTTCGTCGTGCTCGTCGCGATCACGAATCTCGCACAGAGCGTGCAGCACGCGAACATCCGCCTGTATTTCGGCTGGCTCGGCGAGCGGCTGCTGGTCAGCCCGACGTTTCATCGCCGCCATCATGCGATCGGCTACGGTCACGAAGGGCTCCAGTACGGCTGCAACTTCGGCGTGCTGTTTCCGTGGTGGGACATGCTGTTCGGCAGCGCCTCGTGGAACCGCGAGATGGAGCCGACCGGCATCCGCGACCAGCTCGAAGGCCGCCGTTACGGCGAGGGTTTCTGGGCGCAGCACTGGCTTGCCTTCGTGCGCATTGCACGGCGGCTCGCGCCGAAGCGCCGCGCGTCCGGCAACGACGCCGCCGCGGTTTGAGTCCGCCCGCGTTGGACCGCCGGCGCGGCCCGATCCACCTGAACCCACCCGACGCCTGTCCGGGCACACTTACTCGCACCGCCGGCTTCTCCCGGCGGTGCGTCCTGCTGGTTTATCCTGTCCACGTTCGCGCGCACGCGCCGGCTTCCCGGTATGTCGGGCCGGCGCCGGCGCGATTTCTCTTTCACCGTTTCGTTCGCAGGCACCGGCTCGCATGAATGATCTGTTGCGCTCGTTCGGGCGCGCGCTCGCCAGCGCGTTCCATCCGCGCATGCTCTGGCTGACCTTCAAACCGTTCATCGTCGCGACGGTCAGTTGGGGCGTGGCCCTGTGGTTTTTCTGGCAGACGCTCACGGGCGCGACCCGCTCGTGGCTCGACGACTGGTCTTTCACCGCGACGCTTTACCATCTGTTCGACTGGCTCGGCTTTTCGACCCTGCATGCGGTGATCGCACCGTTCATCGTGATCGCGGTGGCGATTCCGCTGATCGTCGTCACGGTGCTGCTGCTGATCGCGATGCTGTCGATGCCGGCCGCGATCCGCTTTCTCGCGGACCGCCAGTTCGCCGGGCTCGAAATGCGGCGCGGCGGAACGTGGTACGGTAGCCTCGGCCAGGCGTTGTGGGCCACGCTCGTGTGTCTCGTGCTGCTGATCGTCACGCTGCCGCTGTGGCTCGTGCCGCCGTTCTTCGCGCTGATTCCGCCGCTCCTGTGGGGCTGGCTGACTTATCGTGTCATGAGCTACGACGCGCTGGCCCTGCACGCGACACCTGAGGAGCGGCGCGAACTCGTGCGGCGCCATCGGTTGCCGCTGCTGCTGATCGGCGTCGCGAGCGGTCTGCTCGGCTCGCTGCCGACGCTGCTGTGGGCGTCGTCGGTCTGGCTGATCGTGCTGTTCCCGGTGATCACCGCGGTGACGATCTGGATTTACGCGTTCATCCTCGTGTTCTCGGCGCTGTGGTTCGGCTACTACTGCCTGCGCGCGCTGCAGCGCATGCGGGCGGAAGAGCATGGCGGCGTGCGCCGGAGCGCGCCGGTTCCCTATTGATCCAACAAGAAGAGGCCGCAATGGCATTTGGCGTCATCATCATTGGCGATGAAATCCTCTCGGGCAGGCGTGTCGACAAGCATCTGCCGAAGGTCATCGAATTGCTCGGCGCGCGCGGGCTGTCGCTCGGCTGGGCCGAGTACGTCGGCGACGACCCCGAGCGCATCACGGCGACGCTGCGGCGCACGTTCGACTCGGGCGACATCGTTTTCTCGACCGGCGGCATCGGCGCGACGCCTGACGATCACACGCGCCAATGCGCGGCGGCCGCGCTCGGCGTGCCGCTCGAACTGCATCCGGACGCCGCGCGGCTGATCCAGGAGCGCATCCGCGACATGTATCCGGCGAACTCGCCGGCGCCGCTCGATCTGAACACGCCCGAAAACCGGCATCGCCTGAACATGGGCACGTTTGCGCAGGGCGCCGAGATCATTCCGAACGGCTACAACAAGATTCCGGGCTTTTCGATCCGCCAGCATTATTTCGTGCCGGGCTTTCCGGTGATGGCCTGGCCGATGATCGAATGGGTGCTCGATACGCAGTACGCACACCTGCATCACGCCATGCCGCATGCGGAGAAGTCGCTGCTCGTGTTCGAGTTGCCGGAGTCGCGCCTCACGCCGCTGATGGAGAAAATCGAAGGCGATTTTCCGGGCGTGCGGGTGTTCAGCCTGCCGAGCGTCGGCGACGCGGAGCGCGGCGGCGTCTATGCGCGGCATCACATTGATCTCGGCGTGAAGGGCGAGCCGGAAGCGGTGGCCGCGGCGTTCGTGAAGCTGCGCGAAGGCGTGCATCTGCTCGGCGGCGATATCGTCGAGCCCGAGGTGGCGGCCGCGACGGCGAAGCCGGGCAAGTGACCGGCGGGCGAGTGGTGGGCTGAGGGCAGGCCGAATCGCGGCGGCTGAACTCTCCGCCATCACTCGCGCTGCGGCTGCGATGTGATGGCGAGCAGTTCAACCCGTGCCCCGGGGCATTCGACAAGACGCATATCGGGCCGCTCGCGAATCATTGGCCTGTCACATTGAACCTCGACCATGTGCAGGCTCGGCGCGCGGCTTCCCGCGGCGCCCGGGACCGGGACTTCAGGCGGCGAGCGGCCGGCCGCCCTCGCGCCGTGTCAGGCCACGGGTTCACCGCAGCCGAAGCGCGGCCCGTCAGCTTCCAGAGCTCGGGCCTTCAGGCGCCGATCCACGGCAACCCGCGAAAACACCAGCCCGACACCGTCTTCCGATGCCCCTGGCCGTCCTTGTCGCCTTCGAAACCTTCCAGCAGGTCGTACGCCTTGGTGAAGCCGGCCTGGGTCGCGGCGATCGCGGCGAGCTTCGAGCGCGCGGCGCTGCGGCACAGGAACAGCACCGGCGTATCGGGCGATGCCACCTGCGCGAGTTGCTGCATGAATTCCTGATTGGGCACCGCGCCCGGATAACGCGTCCATTCGACATGCGCGTATTGCCCATCGCCGATAACCGGCCGGCCGACCCAGTCGAGTTCGGCACGCGTGCGCACGTCGACGAGACGCGTGCGCGGATCGAGTTGCAGCAACTCGAACGCCTCGGCGGGCGATACCGCGCCCGCGTAAGGCAGTTGATTCCCGGTGCGGCGGGCGTCCGCCTGCGCGTACAGCTGTTCGAGCGTGCTCATGAGCGTCAATCTCCTTCGGACCAAATGATCATTCTAGCGCGCGGTGCATACCGCGCAGGCGTGCGGGGCGCCGGCGGCGCTCGACCACCCGGACAACTGCCGTGGCGTCATGAATGCGCGAAAATGGTGCATTTTCTATGAAATGCACCAAAATGAAGTAATGAGTCGTTGTCAAACCGATGAATGCACGTAACTGGTGCATTCAAGTTTTACTGGATGGCGCGGCGGCCCGGCGCGGGCTGTGTCCGCCGCCGGCAAACGCAGATGCAGCAAGGCTGTGCGCCAGATCGGACGGCCTGGTTCGCAAACATGGCACAGAAGCTGCTTTATTGGTGCCGATCGATTCGCCCCGCAGATTTTTCGGGTTTTCACCGTGTCCGAGCCTCTTTCGGGTGGACGCGCCGGGGTGGGTCAGCTAGATTGGGCGGCGGCTGAATCCGCCGAATTCGTTAATCAGGAGATAGGTTATGAGTAAATCCGTGGCCGACGTCATGCAACTCGTCAAGGACGAGGACGTCAAGTTTGTCGACTTCCGTTTCACCGACACGCGCGGCAAGGAACAACACGTTTCGGTGCCGGTGTCGGCATTCGAAGAAGACAAGTTCGAAAGCGGCCATGCGTTTGACGGTTCGTCGATTGCCGGCTGGAAGGGCATCGAGGCATCGGACATGCTGTTGATCCCGGACGCGAACACGGCCTTCATCGACCCGTTCTTCGAAGAATCGACCCTCGTGCTGACCTGCGACGTCGTCGAACCGGCCGACGGCAAGGGCTACGAGCGCGACCCGCGCTCGCTCGCGAAGCGCGCCGAAGCGTACCTGAAGAGCTCGGGCCTCGGCGACACGGCCTTCTTCGGTCCGGAACCGGAATTCTTCATTTTCGACTCGGTCCAGTGGAACACGGATCAGTCGGGCTGCTTCGTCAAGATCGGTTCGGAAGAAGCACCGTGGTCGTCGGCGAAGGAATTCGAAGGCGGCAACACCGGCCACCGTCCGGGCACGAAGGGCGGCTACTTCCCGGTCGCGCCGGTCGACACGTTCCAGGACATCCGCTCGGAAATGTGCCTGCTGCTCGAACAGATCGGCATTCCGGTCGAAGTGCACCACCACGAAGTGGCGGGCCAGGGCCAGAACGAAATCGGCACCAAGTTCTCGACGCTCGTGCAGCGCGCCGACTGGCTGCAGCAGATGAAGTACATCATCCACAACGTCGCGCACACGTACGGCAAGACGGCGACGTTCATGCCGAAGCCGATCGTCGGCGATAACGGTTCGGGCATGCACGTTCACCAGTCGATCTGGAAGGACGGCCAGAACCTGTTCGCGGGCAACGGCTATGCCGGCCTGTCGGAATTCGCGCTGTTCTACATCGGCGGCATCATCAAGCACGCTCGCGCGCTGAACGCGATCACGAACCCGGGTACGAACTCGTACAAGCGTCTCGTGCCGCACTTCGAAGCGCCGGTCAAGCTCGCTTACTCGGCGCGCAACCGTTCGGCATCGATCCGTATTCCGCACGTGTCGAACCCGAAAGGCCGCCGCATCGAAACGCGCTTCCCGGACCCGCTGGCGAATCCGTACCTGTGCTTCTCCGCGCTGATGATGGCGGGTCTCGACGGCGTGCAGAACAAGATTCACCCGGGCGAAGCCGCCGACAAGAACCTGTACGACCTGCCGCCGGAAGAGGATGCCAAGATCCCGACCGTGTGCGCCGGCCTCGACCAGGCGCTCGACGCGCTCGACGCGGACCGCGAGTTCCTGACGCGCGGTGGCGTGTTCACGGATTCGATGCTCGACGCGTACATCGAACTGAAGACGGGCGAGCTGCAACGCTATCGTCAGTCGGTGCATCCGATCGAATTCGAAATGTACTACTCGCTGTAAGCGGTCATGGCGCTTCGCCCGTCACCCGGCGGAGCGCTTTGCCCGACGCTCGCGATCGGTCACGAAGGGACGGCGGCGCCGTCCCTTTTTCGTTAGGGCGCGGGCGGAACAAAGGCGGGCAGCCCCGCAAGGGCAAGCCGAAGCCATCCCCCGACCTCTCACGCTCTCCTACTGGCCGGACTGCAAGATGGTTCTCAAGAATCTGATCAAGGCAAGGAAAGGACACGAACAGACGCTGTCGGACGATCCGCAGCTCGTGAGTTCCGGATTGCTGCCGGGCTTCGAGGCGCTGCCGACCGTCGTGCTGGTGCTCGACAAGCGCACGCTGCGCGTCGCGTTCGCGAATCCGTCGGCGGAGTCGATGCTCGAAATGTCGCGCCGGCAACTGACGCAGATGGCGTGGCCCGACATCTTCTCGAACGCGGACGAACTGGTCGCGACGATCACCGCGATCGCCGCGCACCGTTTTCACGCGACGCATCTCGATGCCGTGCTTGAACGACCGGGCCACGAGCCGCTGCACGTGCATGCGATCGTCGGCTTTCTGGAAAGCGCGCAGGACTACGTGCTGCTCGAACTGTTCGAGAACGAGCGGCATCTGCGCACCGACCGCGAGGAGCGCATCAACGACCTCACGGCCGTCAACAAGCAACTGATCCGCAATCTCGCGCACGAGATCAAGAATCCGCTCGGCGGCATCCGCGGCGCCGCGCAACTGCTCGAATTCGAACTCGGCGAGCGGCAGCGCGACGAATTGCGCGAGTACACCCAGGTCATCATCAAGGAGTCGGACCGGCTGCAGACGCTCGTCGACCGCTTGCTGGAGCCGCACCGGCATCCGCATATCGTCGGCGACGTGAACATTCACGAGGTGTGCGAGCGCGTGCGCCAGGTGATTCTCGCGGAGTTTCCGCGCGGCCTCACGATCGCGCGCGATTACGACGTCAGCGTGCCGGATTTGCGCGGCGACAAGGAGCAGTTGATCCAGGCGCTGCTGAACATCGTGCGCAACGCGGCCGAGGCATTGCGCGAGCGCATCTCGCAGGGCGATGCGCGCATCGCCCTGCGCACGCGCATCGCGCGCAAGGTCACGATCTCGAAGCGCCTGTGCAAACTGGCACTGGACTTGCATATCGTCGACAACGGCCCCGGCATTCCCGAAGAGATTCGCGACCGCATTTTCTATCCGCTCGTGTCGGGGCGCGAGGACGGCAGCGGTCTCGGTCTCACGCTCGCGCAGACCTTCGTGCAGCAGCACGACGGCCTGATCGAAGTGGATAGCCGGCCGGGCCATACCGAGTTTCAGATTCTGCTGCCGCTCGACTGCTGATGCAGATACTCCATGCATTTCAAGACTTCTGACCGACCTATATGAAGCCGATCTGGATAGTAGACGACGATCAATCGATTCGCTGGGTGCTCGAAAAAGCGCTCGCCCGCGAAAACTTCGCGACGCGCAGTTTCGCGAACGTGCGCGAAGCGTCGGCCGCGCTCGATCACGACAGCCCGCAGGTGCTGGTCTCCGACATCCGCATGCCGGGCGGCTCGGGGCTCGAATTGCTGCAAACCGTGCGCGACAAGGTGCCGGGCTTGCCCGTCATCATCATGACCGCGTTCTCGGACCTCGATAGCGCGGTCGCCGCATTTCAGGGCGGCGCGTTCGAATATCTCGCCAAGCCGTTCGACATCGACAAGGCGGTCGAGCTGATTCGCCGCGCGGTCGACGAAAGCATGCGCGGCGAGCAGACGTGGGACGAGCGCGTCGCCGAAGCGCCCGAGATGCTCGGCCAGGCGCCCGCGATGCAGGACATGTTTCGCGCGATCGGCCGTCTGTCGCATTCGGCGGCGACCGTGCTCATTACTGGCGAATCGGGTACCGGGAAGGAACTGGTTGCGCGCGCGTTGCACCGGCATAGCCCACGCGCGAACGGTCCCTTCATCGCGCTGAATACGGCCGCGATTCCGAAGGATCTGCTGGAGTCCGAACTGTTCGGCCACGAGCGCGGCGCGTTCACGGGCGCGCAGGCGATGCGCCAGGGGCGCTTCGAGCAGGCCGAGAACGGCACGCTGTTTCTCGACGAAATCGGCGACATGCCGTTCGATCTGCAGACGCGTTTGTTGCGCGTGCTGTCGGACGGGCAGTTCTATCGCGTGGGCGGCCATAATCCGCTGCGCTCGAATGTGCGCGTGATCGCGGCGACGCATCAGAACCTCGAAGCGCGCGTGCGTCAGGGGCTGTTTCGCGAGGACCTGTACCATCGGCTCAATGTGATTCGTTTGCGCTTGCCGGCCTTGCGCGAGCGCAGCGAGGACATTCCGCTGCTCACGCGGCACTTCCTGCAGAAGAGCGCGCGCGATCTCGGCGTCGAGCCGAAGCGGGTCTCGGATGAAGCGCTCGCGTATCTTGCGTCGTTGCCGTTTCCGGGCAACGTGCGGCAACTCGAAAATCTCGCGAACTGGCTCACGGTGATGGCGCCCGCGCAGACGATCGAGATCAAGGATCTGCCGCCCGATCTTGGTCCCGTGCAGGTTGCGGCAGGCGATGCCGCCGGCGCGAGCGCGGCCGCTGCGACGGATGGTGCTGCTGTTGCGTCAGGTGCTGGATTCGCGGGCGGGGCGCCGCTCGCTGGTGCGAACCCCAGTGCCGTGCATCCGCTCGGCGCGGCGGGTGTGGCGGTGGCGGCTGCGTTGAGCGCGTGGGAAGGCGGCTTGCGTACCGAAGTCGCGCGCATGCTGCGCGAAAACGCGGCGGACGTGATGGACGAACTCGCGCGCCGCTTCGAAGCCGCGGTGATTCGCGAGGCGCTCGACTTCACGCGCGGCCGCAAGGTCGAGGCGGCCGAGCGTTTGGGGATCGGCCGCAATACGATTACGCGCAAGATTCAGGAGTTGAATCTTGAGCCTTGAGCGCGCGTCGAGTGCACATCGGGCGCTCATTGAGTGCTCATTGGGCGTTCATTAGGCAATGACGCATGGCAGACGAAGGCGGCGCGAGCCGCCTTCGTCGTTTTGGGGAGAGCTTTCGGCAAATCGGCCGCACGCTCTCCCAAGGCATAATCGACGCTGTTTCCATTCGACAGCCGACGATGCCTGCTTCTTCCGCTTCCTTCCAGTGGCCGCTTTCCCCCGATCCTTTCCTGTCGCTCGAAGCGCTCGACGACCCTGATGCGCTCGGGTGGGTCGAAGCGCAGAATGCGCGTACGCGCGCCGCGTGGTGCAGCGGCAAGCCGTTCGACACGCTGCGGCAGCGCCTTGCCGACGCGTATCTGCCGCGCGAGCGCCCGGTGATTCCCGATCGCTGGCGGGAGTGGGCCTACGATCTGTGGCAGGACGAGCGCAATCCGCGCGGCATCTGGCGACGCACCGCGTGGTCGGCGTGGCGCAGCGGCGCGCCCGTGTGGCAGAACCTGCTCGACTTCGACGCGCTCGGCACCGCCGAAAAAACGCCGTGGGTCTGCGTCGACCTCGACATCCTTTATCCCGACGGCGACCGTGCGCTGATCACGATGTCGCCGGGCGGCTCGGATGCGCTCGTCGTGCGCGAGTTCGACATTGAGGCGCGATGCTTTGTCGACGCGGGCTTCGCGATTGCGAAGGCGGGCAAGCACACGGCGTCGTGGATCGATCGCGATACGCTCTACGTCGGCTGGGACAACGGCCGCAAGACGCTGACGCGCTCGGGTTATCCGCGCGAGGTGCGGCGCTGGACGCGCGGCACCGCGCTGGCCGATGCGCCCGTGGTGTTTCGCGGCGAGTTCGGCGATATCGGCGTGGAAGCGCATTACGATCCGCTCGAAGGTCGCCACACGGTGACGAGCAGCGTCGATTTCTTCGATTCGCACACCTACTACCTCGACGGCGCAACCGATGCATGGCATCGCTATGACGTGCCCGCGCACGTTGCGGTGGGCGCGTGGCAAGGCTGGCTGCTGCTCGAACCGCGGCTCGACTGGGCGTGTGGCGGCGCGTGTGGTGGGGCAGGCAAGGGTGCGCACTATCCGGGCGGTGCGCTGCTCGCGATTCGCGAGGATGCGTTTTTGCGCGGCGAGCGCGAGGTGACGCCGCTGTTCGTGCCGACGCCGTTGACCTCGGCCTGCGAGTGGTCGCATACGCGCCATCATCTGATCGTCTCGTATCTCGACGACGTGCGCGGCAAGACGCTGATCTGGACGCCAACGCCAACGCCGACCTCAGGCAACGACCGGACATGGCATTGGCGCGAGCGCGTATTCGAGTCGCACGGCGATGCGCAGGTCGACGTGTCGCCGGTCGAAGCGACGCTCAACGACGAAGTATTCGTCGATGCCGACGACTATCTGCAACCGCCGGCCTATTGGCTCACCGACCTCGCGCGCGACGAGCCTGGCGATCCTGGCGAATGGGAATTGCTCGACCGCTGGCCGACGCAGTTCGACGCAACGCATTGCACGGTGACGCGCGGGCATGCGGTGTCGGCCGACGGCACGCGTGTGCCCTACACGGTGATCGCGCCGAAGCAGGACGAAGCACGCCCGCTTGCCCGTCCTTGTCTGCTGAGCGGTTATGGCGGCTTCGCGATTCCGCTGCTGCCGAGCTATCTGACCGGGCAGGGTATCGGTTGGCTCGAACGCGGCGGCGTGTACGTGGTCGCGCATATTCGCGGCGGCGGCGAGTTCGGCACGCGCTGGCATATGGCGGCGCAGGGCGAGCATCGGCAGCGCGCGTTCGACGATTTCATCGCGGTCGCGAAGGCGCTGATCGACACCGGCGTAACGAGCGCCGCGCAACTCGGCATTCAGGGCGGCAGCAACGGCGGCCTGCTGGTGGCCGCCTGCATGGTGCAGCGGCCCGAGCTGTTCGGCGCCGTCGTGTGCGAGGTGCCGTTGCTCGATATGAGCCGCTATCACCTGCTGCATGCGGGCGCGTCATGGATCGACGAATACGGCGACCCGGACGAACCCGGCGAAGCGCGCGTACTGGCCGCGTACTCGCCATATCACAACGTCGCGGCGGGCGTTGCCTATCCGCCCGTGCTGTTCACGACCTCGACCGCCGACGATCGCGTGCATCCCGGCCACGCGCGCAAGATGGCCGCGCGCATGCAGGCGCTCGGCGTGGACAACGTGTGGTATCGCGAGAATACGGAGGGCGGCCACGGCGGCTCCGATGAACTGGAGCAGGCCGGGCACGATGCGATGGTGTTCGGGTTTTTGTGGGGCGTGTTGGGTGGCGAGGCAGTCGCTGATGCGGATATCGAGGGCAGGTAGTGCTGGGGTCGCGGCCGAGGTGAGTGGGGTAGGGGTAAAGCAGGAAGCGTAAGGCAGTGAGGCATGATCCGGCGCTGCCTCGCTGCGTTCAATGCTTGTCGCTCACCCTCAACCCAGCTGCGCGAAAACCGGCGCGTGATCCGAAGGCTGCTCCCATTTGCGCGGCACCTTGTCGACGTCGCAGGCGGTGCAGGTATCGGCGAGCGCTTTCGACAGCAGGATGTGGTCGATGCGCAGTCCCGCATTGCGGCGGAACGCCATCATCCGGTAGTCCCACCACGAATAGATTTTTTCCGGCTGCTCGAACTGACGGAATGCATCGAACAGACCGAGGCCGATCAACTGCACGAACGCCGCGCGTTCTTCGGGCGACACGAGATTCTGGCCTTCCCATGCCTTCGGATCGTGCACGTCGCGATCGTCGGGCGCGATGTTGTAGTCGCCCAGCAGAGCGAGCTTCGGATGCGTGCTCATCTCGGTCGCGAGCCACGCGTGCAGTGCGTCGAGCCAGCGCAGTTTGTAGGCGAATTTTTCGGTGCCCGGCGCCTGGCCGTTCGGGAAGTATGCGGAGATGATGCGTACGCCTTCGATGGTCGCTGCAATCACGCGTTGCTGCGGGTCCTCGAAACCGGGGATATTGCGCACGATGCTGCTTTCGTCGACGTGCAAGCCTTCGCGCACCAGAATGCCGACACCGTTATAGGTTTTCTGCCCCGCGTACCAGCTGCGGTAGCCGACTGCCTCGAGTTCGGCGCGCGGGAATTTGTCGTCGGTGAGTTTCAGTTCCTGCAGGCACAGCACGTCGACGCCGCTGCTCGCGAGCCAGTCGATCACGTGTTGCTGGCGGACTTTGAGGGAATTGACGTTCCAGGTGGCGATTTTCATGACGGCCTCGTATTCCAGTAGTCCCGCATCTTATCGTGCGCGGGCGGGCGCTGTGGAGAGGGCCGCCGGTGTGTCCGCCGATGTCGCTCGCGGGTGTAGTCGCCGGCGTCTTGCCGCGCGTGCGGGGTGTCGGGCGATTCGGGAGAGCGCCGCGCGCGGACCAAGGCGCGTCGATGCTAAATATCCTTTGTGAACATTTGACGTTTTGTGAATGCCCCGATATAATCTTTTTTCTCTGACGCGGGGTGGAGCAGTCTGGCAGCTCGTCGGGCTCATAACCCGAAGGTCGTAGGTTCAAATCCTACCCCCGCAACCAAAGCTCAGTAAGGCTTTCCTCGATTTAGCCCATTTTCGGAAACAGGTTTTTTATTCGATTTTGGGCGCTATGTGGGCGCTGGCCGCGAAAAACCGGCAAAAAGCAGCGCCCAAGCAAGCCCGCCCAAAGCGGGCTTTTTGCTTTCCGGGCCTGTCGCGGCCCCACGCGCCCCGGCCTTTCCTGCTACCTGAAATTCGCGCCATCGGCACCACGGGGCGGATTCTTGCCTTGGCGCGCCTTTTCCCCGGCTACGCTTCCCCCGCTTCTGACGCATGACCTTCTCGACCCACGCCGCCCTATGATGGAAGCATGGGTGGTGCATGTTTGCGCGCTGGCGAATTGACTCAGAAGGGAAAGCCGCCACAAGGGCGGCCTCTTGGTTTTTACTGGCAAAGGCGTCATTAATATTCGTCAATCTCGACCGTTCCACCCATTGCTTCCATCATCGCCCGAATGTCGTCAGGCACATCGGGTACGCGGTCGCCACTTTCGTTGTACCAGTAGCAGAAGAAACGCATATGCGCGCCAGTGCGCTTAAGTAATTCGGGCAAGTCTGGTCGCGGTAGCGCCAAGTGTTCTACAAGATAGCGAAGGTGAGGGGCGAGAAGATTGCTCTGAACGTGCTCTTTGCTACGCACACCCCATAGGCCATTTCGCGCCGGGAATTTACTCTTCTGGCCCGATGATGTAAGCCAGAACTGGTCCTTTATGCGCTGTGTATCAGGCGCAACTCCAAAGTAGTTTGTCCAGAATTCAGGCGGCTCAACGTCCTGATAGATCGTAAACGACGCATGTGCAAGTTGATGTATGGATGTCATTTTGCGCTCAGAAGGCGTAGTCGTGCATGTTGCCGATGATGTTTTTCCTGAATTCAATGTCTCCTGTGTCATGCCAGATAACATTGTCATCGCCTCGTAAATCAAGATCGTCCTTCATGACGTGGACCATATCGCCAAACGTCTTGCGCTCATACCCGTTCGGTTAATTTTCAGCGGTACTCGTAAGGAAAGACCCGATAGCGGGCCTGTTAGTTACTCCTTGGTGTACTCGTCTCTCCGTTCCTTCAAACGCTCGCTGTCCCATACGCCAAGCGCAATTGCTTGTTGAAGCATTGCCACAGTTAGCGGCTCCGTTTGATCGTACTTCTTGATCCCCCAGCGCCGATGCAACCAGTTGGTAAAGATGGAAAACGGCCATACGCTAAATCCCTCCATTTCGAAGTAGCGAAGGAATTCAAAATCGCCCGGCTTGACGTTGAAGTGTTTCGAAAAAGCGTCCATGAAGTCATCGGCATCATCCCCTGTGACTCCAAGATCGTGTTCCAAAGTATCAGAAGGGTTCAACTGTTTCTTCGGAGATAAACCAATCTCCTTCCGTATAAACGCCTCCAGTTCAGCCGAAACTTCCTGCGGTCGCATCGTTGATTTGATCCTCTGGCTTGACAAGCTGGTTATAGTGAAGAAGCGTCAATACGGAGATTTTTATCACATCGGCGGCGGTAATAGCCCAACCGACCATCGGTGTCCACCGTCCGATGAATACCCCTAGATTGTTCACCATCCGAAAACGAAACGTGAGTATGGACTTGTTCGTAAGGGTCGGCAGAATATTCCGCTCAAAATCGTAGTCGAATAGCGCGCGACTAACTTTCGATGCAATAGATGTTCCCTTTGTTGCACCACCGAATTTGCCGCGCGTGGGAAGTATTGGCTGGCCCGCAAGAATCGCAATTACTGCACCGATATCTTCCACCCCCAAAGTCTTGACGGTCTGTTCAACCATTACGCAGAAGAAAAGACCTTGCGGCGTTAGGCTATCGTGCTCTCCATACACATAAGTATTCGGCTTTTGGCTCGGAGCATCGCTGATGAGGTGTTCATATTCATTCATTGTCAGTTTCAGCGATCACGTGGTGCTATTCTGCTTAACGTCAATAAGCGCGGTCACGGTTCCCTGACTGCCTCCTATTACGCTCTGAACCACATATTCCTTTTTCATTCGTGCAAAAGACAAAGCAACGTGCTCTAGCGCAAATCCGGCTCCAGCCGCCGGTTCTACGTGCGTAATGACCACATCGGACATCGTGATTTTCAGATATTCGAGCGGCAAGCCACCCGCTTTGCGCATGGTCAGCAAGACCTTTGGAATATGCTTGCCCTGAAAGCAATAGCTCGCGAGATTTGGGCTTGCACGGTCGATCGTGTGTGTAAAATTCAAATCCGAAACTGAAGCCTTCGCCGCGCCGCCACCCGATCCGGAATGCATGCTGGATTTCTGCGTAACATTCCAGTTCCAGCTAAGAACCTCAATTTCGTCGAAGTGCGTCGCGTCTTGCGACTCGCCAGCAATACCATCAATCTTGATAAAAATATCAGCCATTAGGATTCCAGACGTGTTTATGGAGTTTCGAGCATATCGCCAACCCGGAGAGAAATTTGCAAAATAGTGTCAGGAAAGCCGAGGCAAATCGCGGCGGGACGCAGAGCCTGTAGGGCGCACCGACGAAAAGCCCCGCCGAAGCGGGGCCGTGATAGACCTGCGCGATTACTTCGACTTTGCCGACGCCGTTGCGGGCGCGACGAACGAACCATGCAGCACCAGTTCCGGGTTCGCGATCACGAGTGCCATGCGACATTCCGTGAGCAGCGTGACCATGTTGCGGCGGAAATTGTCGGCGTCCTCGCGCGAGACCTCCAGCGTAACGTCTTGCCGCAAAGCGGTGTATGCGCCCTGCGGCGTCGCTGCGGCGACATACGAGCCGCGCGGGATCGACGAGGCTGCGGTGAAGGACGCGCCGAGCACCCCCGACAGCGGCACTAGCGGGTTCATCAGGTACGCGCCGCTCGCATCCTTCATGGTCGCCATTGCGATGATGTCCATCGGATTCAGACCAACGACCACGCGCTGCGCACCCTGCGCCTGAAGCGTTGCCACCGCGATCAGCACGGTGTCGAGCCTGTTGTCGCCCACTACGCCATCGAGCGCGGTGCCCGCCGTGAGCAGCCCGGTCAGGTTGCCGGGTTGACCGTCGCCGGTCAGCACTTCACGGTCGATCTTCTCCTGTAAACCCTCACGCATCTGCAAGTCGACAAAGCCCTGCAATGCCGGTTCGTCATCGAGCACCTGTCGACTCGCGAGAATCCAGTGCGCAATCGTCGCCACCGGAAACAGCGTATCGGCAAAGCTCAGCGTGCTCTGCTTCTTCAGTGAGCCCTCGGGATACTGCGGCGCGGCGTTGTTGGTGAGGTCGCCCGTAACTGGTAAAGACCGAAAAGCCTCACGATATGACATCAAGTCGAAGCGAGAGGCATTGAATAAGATGTTTCCCTTTTCTCATTCTTTTGAAGTGATGAAATCCGTTTTTCAGCAGCCGATGGAGTCGGCAGAAATTTCGGGGCTTCCTGAATTTCCACCGGTTTCCAATGTCGCGGACCTGGGCTTGCAGGCTGTGCTGGTAATACGCCACATGGAAATCGAATCATTTCCTCGTTATCTTGGCAGTGTGCGTAAGGGTTATGAAGAAGTCGGGCTTTTTCATTATCAAAAAGACAATTTTCACATCTTCGTTTCTTTCAGCGATGAATTAGGTGGACGGAATGCTTACGTCCTCACTAATTCTATTGATCTGGTCGTAGAGCTGGCTAAAGAGGAGTTCAGCCCGCCGCCGCCCTGGATCGCATGGTGTCACTACGGTCCGTTTGTACGCTACAACGAAGGAGCAGAACAGTATTGGGATGTAAATATTTGGACTCCGTTTTGGCGGCACCTAATGCCGGAAGCGCGCGACGCATACATAGATCGGCGCAGCGTCGCCGCACTTGCGTATATGTCTGACGAAGAATGGGGCGATTGGGTGTATTCCACGCGCAAGAACGACCCTGAATATAGGAAACGTCACGGCTTTTAATTGACGGAACCCGCAATCTGCAAATGCTCAGGCGAAAGCGCTCACTCACTCGGCCCCAATCGCCCACTCCACCGCCGCCTGCGCATGCAGCGCCGTCGTATCGAACACCGGCAGTGCCGAATCTTCCGGCTTGATCAATAGCGTGATTTCCGTGCAGCCGAGTATCACCGCCTGCGCGCCGCGCGCGGCGAGGTTGTCGATCACGCGCCGATAGACCTTGCGCGATACGTCGTCCACGTGGCCGTGACACAGCTCGTCGTAGATGATGCGATGCACGTCCGCGCGCTCCGCTTCATCGGGAATCAGCGTGTCGAGACCGTAGCGCTCGCGCAGGCGGCCCGTGTAGAACATCTGCTCCATCGTATAACGCGTGCCGAGCAGGCCGACGCGCTCGACACCCGCCGCGCGCAGCGCCGCGCCGGTCGGATCGGCGATATGCAGGAACGGCACCGTGATCGCCTGCTCGATCGAGTCGCACACGCGATGCATCGTGTTCGTCGCGAGTATCACGAGATCGGCGCCGCCGCGTTCGAGCTGGCGCGCGGCCTCGGCCATCTGCGCGCCGAGCGCGGACCAGTCGCCGGCGCGCTGGTGGGCCTCGACCGA
This sequence comes from Paraburkholderia sp. Ac-20336, assembly GCF_017105025.1. Classification (NCBI taxonomy): domain Bacteria; kingdom Pseudomonadati; phylum Pseudomonadota; class Betaproteobacteria; order Burkholderiales; family Burkholderiaceae; genus Paraburkholderia; species Paraburkholderia sp. Ac-20336. The sequence continues at coordinate 19,285 of NZ_JAAGPS010000087.1, forward strand.
TGCGAAATCGACGGTCAGCAGCAGGCTGCGCGCGTTGTGATGGCCGCCGAGGCGTGCCTTCGCGTGACGGTTCAGCAGCCTGTAGTACTCGGTGGACGATTCCCAGCTCATTCCGCCGATCACGCCGATCGTTTTCATTCGTACGCTCCGTGAATGCATGCCTGAAACGGCGAGTATAGGCGCGCCGCGTCGTACGCCGCCGGTACGGATTGCTCCTTGCGCGCCGGTACGCATCGGGGATTGCATCGGATCGCATCGGCGAGAAGCCCGCCCGCATTTTTCTGGCGCCGATAGAATCGGTAGCGAATCCGAACGCGATCAACCGATCAACGGAAGCGATCAACGGGAGCGAGACATGGACCTGATCATCCGCCGCGCGATGCTGCCGCGCAGTGCGTGCCAACCGCAATTGCAATTGCAACGGCAACAGCAATCGCAACTCCAGCCAGTCGATATCGGCATCGACGCGGGCCGCATCGTCGCGGTCGAACCGAATCTCGCCGCAGCCGCGCGCGAGGAAATCGACGCGGCCGGTTCGCTCGTCACGCCGCCGTTCGTCGATCCGCATTTCCACATGGACGCGACGCTGTCGTACGGTCTACCGCGCGTGAATGCGTCGGGCACGCTGCTCGAAGGCATCGCGCTATGGGGCGAGCTGAAGCCTCAGCTCACGCAGGACGCGCTGATCGAGCGCGCGATGCAGTATTGCGACTGGGCCGTCGCGCGCGGCCTGCTCGCGATTCGCAGCCACGTCGACGTGTGCGATCCGCGTCTGCTCGCGGTCGAGGCGTTGCTCGAAGTGAAGCGCCGCGTCGCGCCGTATCTCGATCTGCAACTGGTGGCGTTTCCGCAGGACGGCGTCCTGCGCGGCGCCGGCGCGTTCGACAACCTCAAGCGCGCGATCGGCATGGGTGTCGACGTGGTCGGCGGCATTCCGCATTTCGAGCGCACGATGGCCGACGGCGCACAGTCCGTGCGCATGCTGTGCGAGTACGCGGCCGAGCAGGGCTTGCGCGTCGACATGCATTGCGACGAATCGGACGATCCGCTCTCGCGCCACATCGAAACGCTCGCGGCCGAAACGCACCGGCTCGGCTTGCACGGACGGGTGGCCGGTTCGCATCTGACCTCGATGCATTCGATGGACAACTACTACGTGAGCAAGCTGTTGCCGCTGATACGCGAGGCCGGTGTTGCGGCGATCGCGAATCCGCTCATCAACATCACGCTGCAAGGCCGCAGCGACACCTACCCGAAACGGCGCGGCATGACGCGTGTGCCCGAGCTGATGGCGGCCGGCATCGACGTCGCGTTCGGCCACGACTGCGCGATGGACCCGTGGTACAGCCTCGGCTCGGGCGACATGCTCGAAGTCGCGCACATGGGCTTGCACGTCGCGCAGATGACGGGCGTCGACGCGATGCATGCGTGTTTCGACGCGGTCACGGTAAACGCGGCGCGCATTCTCGGTCTGGAAGGCTATGGTCTCGCACCCGGTTGCGCGGCCAATCTCGTCGTGCTCGATGCACGCGATGCGGTTGAGGCGATCCGCTTGCGCGCCGCGCGGCTCGCAGTGGTCAGCCGGGGCAGGGTGGTGAGCCGCGCGCCGGCGGCGCGAGCTTCGCTATCGATCGAGGGGCGTCCCGGGCAGGTGGATTTCAAACTGCATCGCGCCTAGCGGCTGCGGTGCATTTCGCTCGTTGCTCATCGGGACGGCGAGGAGCGGCGAGGAGCGGCGAGGAGCGGCAAGGAGCGGTGAGGAGCCGTGGAGCACGGCGGTGCACGGCGGGGCACAACGAAAAACGGCGGCCTGCCTGCGCAGACCGCCGTTCCTGATCGCATCGTTCGGCGCCGTCTCAGCCGCGCCGCACGATGAGGCGACGACGCGTCAACCCCTCAATGCGCGGCATCCGGCGCCATGCCGTTATGCCGCAGCAGCGCGTCGATATTCGGCTCGCGGCCGCGGAACGCCTTGAACGATTCCATCGCCGGACGGCTGCCGCCCACTTCGAGAATCTCACGGCGATAACGCATGCCGGTCGTCTGATCGAGCACGCTGCCCGCCGCTCGCGCCGCCTCCTCGAACGCCGCATAGGCGTCGGCGGACAACACCTCGGCCCACTTGTAGCTGTAGTAACCCGCCGCGTAGCCGCCCGCGAAAATATGGCTGAACGTATTCGGCCAGCGCGAGAACGGTGCTTGCGGCACGACGTGGAAGCGCTCGTTGATTTCGCGTGCGAGGTCGTTCGCGCTCTTCGTGCCGTTCGCGTCGAAGCCCGTGTGCAACTGCATGTCGAACATCGAGAACACGATCTGCCGCAGCGTGCCGAGACCGCTTTGGAAGTTCTTCGCAGCGAGCATCTTGTCGAACAGATCGCGCGGCAAGGGCTTGGCCGTTTCGACGTGCGAGGTCATGTCGGAGAGCACGTCCCATTCCCAGCAGAAGTTCTCCATGAACTGCGAGGGCAGTTCGACCGCATCCCACTCGACGCCGTTGATGCCCGATACGCCAAGCTCGTCGACGCGCGTGAGCATGTGATGCAGGCCGTGGCCGAACTCATGGAACAGCGTGATGACTTCGTCGTGCGTGAAGCACGCGGGCTTGCCGCCGACCGGTGCCGAGAAGTTGCAGGTCAGATACGCAACCGGCGTTTGCACCGCGCCGTGCGCGAGCTTGTGACGGCCGCGCGCGTCGTCCATCCAGGCACCGCCGCGCTTGCCTTCGCGCGCATAGAGATCGAGATAGAACTGCGCGACGAGGCCGCCATCCTGATTCTCGACGCGGAAAAAGCGCACGTCCGGATGCCACACGGCTGCTTCGTCGCGGCGGATGCGCACGCCGAACAATGTCTCCGTGACCTTGAACAGGCCCTTGAACACCGCGTCTTCCGGGAAGTACTGCTTCACTTCGTTTTCCGAGAACGAATAGCGCTTCTGACGCAGACGCTCGGCTGCGAACGTCATGTCCCACGGCTGCAGATCGCTCATGCCGAGTTCGCTCGCAGCGAATTCGCGCAGTTCCTTCCAGTCCTGTTCTGCATGCGGACGCGCGCGCGTCGCGAGGTCTTCGAGAAAGGCCATGACTTGCGCCGGCGATTCGGCCATCTTCGGCGCGAGCGACACTTCGGCGAAATTGCCGTAGCCGAGCATGCCGGCTTCTTCGGCGCGCAGCTTCAGTTCGTCGGCGAGCACCGCGGTGTTGTCCCACTCGGGTTTGCCGTTGCCGTATTGCGCACCGAGTTCGGACGCGCGCGTCACGTAGGCACGGTACATCGCTTCGCGCATCGGACGGTTTTCCGCGTACTGCATCACCGGGAAATACGACGGGAAGTGCAGCGTGAACTTGTAGCCGGTCTTGCCTTCGCGTTCGGCGGCTTCCTGCGCGGCTTCGATCACGTCTTCGGGCAGGCCGGCCAGTTGCGCTTCGTTGCCTGCCTCGACGACGTACGCGTAGGCGTTGGTCGCATCGAGCACGTGATCCGAAAACGCCTTCGACAGCGCCGCCTGACGCTCCTGCAATTCGGCGAAACGCGGCTTCTGGTCTTCGGGCAATTCCGCGCCCGACAGACGGAAGTCGCGCAGCGCGTTGCCGAGAATTTTCTTGCGCTCGCCGGTCAGCGAAGCGAAATCGCTACTCGCGTTGAGTGCCTTGTACTTCTCGTAGAGTGCGAGATTCTGGCCGACGCTCGACCAGAATTCCGTCACGCGCGGCAGGTTTTCGCCGTACACGGCGCGCAGTTCGGGCGTATCGGCGACCGCGTTCAGATGGCCGATCACGCTCCACGCGCGCGACAGCGGTTCGGTGGCGCGCTCGACCGGCTCGACCACGTCGGCCCACGAGGCGGGCGTGACCGGCAGCGCGGCGCGCTCGACCGCGGCGGCCGCGTTGGCGAGCAGCACGTTGAGCGCGGGCGTGACGTGTTCGGGGCGAATGTCGCCAAAGCGCGGCAGGTCGGAGAAATCGAGGAGCGGATTGTCTTGAGGCGTGGCGGTAGTGGACATAGGGCTTCCTGTCTGACGCGGGTGAATGGGGCGGTGCGGCGGCGCGCGCGTTCGCGAAGCGGTGTTGCGTCGAACGCGCGGCGCATGGCGTGGCCGGCACCGGATACGAACATTATTGGGGCGGCGCGCGCGGATTCCAATCCGTTGGCGGACAAATTAACAGAGGGCGCGGCGGGCGGGGCCGTTTGGGGGAGCCTGGGCGGGCGCGTAGGGAGTACGCGTGGGGCGCGCATGGAGCGGGGATGGCGGCGGGCGATCGAGCAATCGGGCGATGCCGTCGATAAAGCGAAAAACGCTGGCGGGAAGCGAATCAACGCGGGGTCGACGCGCGACGAACGGCGCATCCGCAAGCGAGGCCCGAGCTTCGCACCCGCCGGGCCTCGCCGATACCGGCGTGATCGAGCCGCGCCTACGTTCCGATCACGCGAGGGTCACCTTGCAATCACGCCTTCGACGCCTGCGCGTTCGCCTCGCGCTCGGCTGCTTCGATCGTATTGACGAGCAGCATCGTGATCGTCATCGGGCCGACGCCGCCCGGCACCGGCGTGATATGGCCGGCCACTTCCTTGACGCCCGCGAAGTCGACGTCGCCGCACAGCTTGCCGGCGTCGTCGCGATTCATGCCGACGTCGATCACGGTGGCGCCCGGCTTCACCATCTCGGCGGTCAGAATGTTGCGCAGGCCCGTCGCGGCGACCACGACGTCGGCGTGGCGCGTATGCGCGGCGAGATCGCGCGTCTTGCTATGGCAGATCGTGACGGTCGCGCCCGCTTCGAGCAGCAGCAGCGCCATCGGCTTGCCGACGATGTTCGAGCGGCCGATCACCACGGCGTTCGCGCCCTTCAGGTCGATGCCGTAGGCCTCGAACATCTTCATCACGCCGTACGGCGTGCACGGACGGAACAGCGGCTGGCCGGTCATCAGCGCGCCGGCGTTGGCGACGTGAAAACCGTCGACGTCCTTTTCCGGCGCGATGGCCTCGATCACCTTGTGGCTGTCGATATGCTTCGGCAGCGGCAGTTGCACGAGGATGCCGTGGATGGCCGGATCGCGGTTCAGTTCGTCGATGCGCGCGAGCAGATCGGCTTCGGACAGCTCGGCCGGATAGCGGTCGAACGACGAACCGAGGCCGTTGTCGTGGCACGCCTTGATCTTGTTGCGCACGTAGACCTCGCTCGCCGGGTTGTCGCCGACCAGAATCACGGCGAGGCCCGGCTGATGGCCGCGGGCGGTGAGGGCGGCGGCGCGCGCGGCGACGTCGGCGCGCAGGGTCTTGGAGAGGGCGAGGCCGTCGATCAGTTTGGCAGTCATGGTCGGTCGAGGGTAGGGTCGAGAGTTGAGTCGGACAGGCGTGGCAAGCGGAGCGAAGCGGGGGCGCGGGCACGCAGGCAAGTTCGTGCGCGGGTGTTTTTCGACGGCAGCCGGCGGCGGTTCCGTGAAAACATGCGATGCCGCTTCGGGCAAGGCGCTGCTGCAAAGTCCGACATTATACCGGCGCGGGACCTGCGCCAGAGGTGCCGGCGACGCACCGATTGGCTTCGTCGCGGCAGCGAAGTGGGGGCCAAAGCGGGTGCAAAGCAGGCGCGTGCGGAGAGATAAAAAAGAAAGAGGAAGAAGAAAAGGCCGCCTGGGAGGCGGCCCTTCGATGGCCTGTCTATGGCGGGCCGCATCATCCGGTGGCCCTTCGCGCGAAGGGCCACACGCGCCGGCGCCGGTGCGCCGTGGTGTGTACCGCGACTATGACTGCGCGGCCTGCGGCTTGTTCGACAGCGCGAGGCGCAGCAGATCGGCGACCGTGTTGACGTTCAGCTTTTCCATGATGTTTGCGCGGTGCGCCTCGACCGTCTTGATGCTGATGCCGAGGTCATCGGCGATCTGCTTGTTCAGACGGCCGGCGATGATGCGTTCGAGCACCTGATGCTCGCGCGCGGTCAGCTTGCCGAGACGCTCGGCCGCGGCGCGCTGCTGCTGCACGCTGCTGCTTTCGCTGCGCGCCTTGTCGAGCATGCGCTCGACGAGCTTGCGCAACTCGGCTTCGTCGAACGGCTTTTCGATGAAGTCCATCGCGCCTTTTTTCATTGTCGAGACCGCCATCGGCACGTCGCCGTGGCCGGTCACGAAGATGATCGGCAGCGCCGCGTTGTCGGCGATCAGGCGCTCCTGCAATTCGAGCCCGCTCATGCCGGACATCCGCACGTCGAGGATCAGACACGCGATCTGGCCCGGATGCTGATGCGGTTGCCATGCGTCGAGGAACTGCTCGGCGCTGGAGAAGCATTGAACGCGGTAGCCGTTCGCTTCCAGCAGCCAGCGCAGCGAATCTCGCACGGCCTCGTCGTCGTCGACGACAAAGACGGTTTCCTGTGTGGTGACTGGGCTGTTCATAGCTCTCCCGTAACGGTTTGTGGTGTCGGCGCCTCGGACCCGCCGCTGCTCGGGCCGTCGGGGTCTCCAATAGGCAGACTGCAATGGAACGTGGCGCCCGTGATGTGGCCGTCGGATTCGACGTTGTTGACCACCCACAGACGCCCGCGATGCGATTCGATAATCGAACGGCAAATGTTCAGCCCCATGCCCATGCCATCGGACTTGGTGCTGTAAAACGGTTCGAACAGACGCTCGGCGGTCGCCTCGTCGACGCCGGGCCCCTGATCGACGACGCTGATGCAGACGAAGCCGCCCTCGAGCCGCACGACCACGCGGATCACCGGGTCGACCGCGTTCGGGCGTGCTTCGGCCATCGCCTCGGCACCGTTCTTCAGCAGGTTCACGAGCACCTGCTCGATCAGCACCGGATCGACGTAGATCACGGGCAGGCGCGCGCGCAGATCGGTGACGATGCGGATGCGGCGCTTGCGCGTTTCGATTTCGGCGAGACCGACCGCATCGGCGACGATATCGGCGACGCGCGTGGCCTGGCGTTTCGGCTCGCTGCGCTTCACGAACTCGCGGATGCGCTTGATGATCATGCCGGCGCGCACCGCCTGCTGGGCGGTCTTTTCGAGCACGGGCAGCAGGTTGTCGGGCGTCGTCCGGCCGGATTTAACCAGCGCGACGGTGCCGGAGCAATAGTTGTTGATCGCGGCGAGCGGCTGGTTCAGTTCGTGCGCGAGCGACGAGGCCATTTCGCCCATCGTCATCAGGCGGCTCGTGAACTGCAGCTTTTCGTCCTGCTGGCGCGACAGTTCCTGGGCCTGCTTGCGCGTCGTGATGTCGGTCGCGATCTGCATCTGCGCGAGATGGCCGTCGACCCACTGGATGTACTGGCGGCGCACCTCGAACCATTTCTGGATGCCCGGAATATAGATTTCCTGGGCGTCGGCCGTGCTTTCGGTCAGCGCGGCGGCGGGCAGGCCCGCGTAGGTGTCGACCATGTCGATCGAATCGGACGAGGCCTGCGCGCTGTCGAAGCCGCCGCCCGCGAGTTCGAGGTGGCCGTCCGGGCGGATGCCGAACAGGTGCCGGTAGTAGCGGTTCGCGAACAGCAGTTCGGCTTCGTCGGCGGCGAGCACGGAGACGGCCGCATCGAGGCTTTCGAGCACGGTCGTGAAGCGCTCGTGCGCGGCGGCGAGTTCCTCGCGTGCGCGCTTCGGCTCGGTGATGTCGGTCATCGACGACATCCAGCCGGTCTGCCGGCCCGAGCTGTCGATCAGCGGCGACACGTAGAGCCGCGCGTGAAAGGTCGAGCCATCCTTGCGGCGCACGCGCAGCTCGAAGCCCGAGGACGGCGCCTTGCCGCGCAGCGTCATGTCGAGCTGGCGCTGCATCTCGGGATACGAGTCGCGTGGCCAGTAGGCGAACGGCGCGCTCTTGCCGACGAGATCGCTTTCGTCCCAGCCGGTCATGCGGCAGAACGCCGGGTTCACGTGCGTGATGCGGCCGTGCATGTCGAGCACGCGCATGCCGATCAGCACCGAGTTTTCCATCGCGCGGCGAAAGAACGCTTCCGCATAGAGCGCCTGCTGCGCCTCGAAGCGCTGGCGCGTGTGCTTCCACAGGCTCCACAGGCTCCACAGCACGAAGCACGAGAGGCCGGCGACGAGCCACACGAGCGTGTTGTTGGTGAAGTTGGTGATCTGCGGGAACGCGTAGACGCGCACCGAGATGCCCTGGCCCGGCGGATCGAGCGGCAGGTCGTAGAACATGTCGCGCGGCAGGCGCGGGCGCGTCGACGTGGTGGTCAACTCGCGGTTGTTCACGTCGATGATCGAAATCTTGTACTTGGCCGACAGCTCGGGCGGGATGTCGCGCTTCAGGATGCCTTCCACCGAGAACACCGCGGCGATCGTGCCGAGGAAATCGCGGTCGCGGAAGATCGGCGTCTGCAGCGTGATGAAGCCGTTGCCGAGGTCGTCGTAGATGAGCGGCGAATAGACCTGGCGGCGCGTGTTGCGCGCCTCGGCGAAGCCGGCCTTGACCGCTTCGTCCATCTGCGCGTCGTTGGGGCGCGCGAGACGCTGGCCGAGCACGGGCGGCGCGGCATTGGGCCAGCGCGGCTGCTGCTGCCCCGTGTACCAGTTCAGGTAGAGGATTTCCGGGTGCCCCTGCATGATGTCGGTGGTGGTCACCTGGAACGAATGCTCGTCGGCATGGCCGGCGGCGAGATCGCGCGCGAGCGCCTGGATCTGTTCCTGCGCGCCTGTCATGGACAGGCGGATCTGCTGCTGCGCCCACGCGACGTTGCGGTAGAGCGTGTCTTCCTGCTGCTGCTGTTCGCGTCGGTTCAGACTCCATAGAATCAGGCTCATGACGACCAGAAACACGAGGATCGACAGGAGCGGCGTCAGCAAATAGGAATTGGACCACCATGGTCCATGGTGCCAGCGAGTGGACGGCGACGAATCCGCGGGCGTTCCGGCGGTGCGCGCCGAGCGAGCGAAAAGCCGTTCGGTCAACATGCGTGGCATTGTAGCGCAGCGCGTCCCGGACAAATGTCGCAAAAAAGCGCAGAAAGTCACGTTAATCGGCGCAAACTAGCCGGCGGTTCCGTCGATCGGCAGTCAAATCAGGTTGCGTTGCAACAATTTTCCGCATTATGAGAATTGATCTCGTAATTTGAAAATTTGGTTGCGCTGATGTCGGGACCCTTATTACAATCGGCCGGAGCTTCCGCGGCCTATCCTGCGTCCGCGTGGTCTGTTCAAAGTGCGTTCCCCATACCCAGGAGACGAGCATGTCCGCTGTACCCGACGAAGTCATGAAATATGTCGCCGCCGAAAAAGACGACGATCCCCAGGAAACCGGCGAATGGCTGGAAGCGCTGGATGGCGTGATTTCTGCTGTGGGCCCCGATCGCGCTCACTACCTGATCGAGAAGCAGATCGAATTCGCGCGCGTGCACGGCGAACATCTGCCGTTCTCGGCCAACACCCCGTACATCAACACGATTCCGGTCGCGGGCCAGGCGAAAAACCCCGGCGACCAGGACATCGAACACCGTATCCGCTCGTACACGCGCTGGAACGCCATGGCCATGGTGCTGCGCGCCGGCAAGGAAACCAACGTCGGCGGCCATATCGCGTCGTTCGCGTCGGCCGCCACGCTGTACGACGTCGGCTATAACCACTTCTGGCACGCGCCGTCCGCCGAGCATGGCGGCGACCTCGTGTTCGTGCAGGGCCACTCGTCGCCGGGCGTCTACTCGCGCGCGTTCCTGCTCGGCCGCCTGACCGAGAAGCAGCTCGACAACTTCCGCCAGGAAGTCGGCGGCGAGGGCATCTCGTCGTATCCGCACCCGTGGCTGATGCCGGACTTCTGGCAGTTCCCGACCGTCTCGATGGGCCTCGGCCCGATCATGGCGATCTACCAGGCGCGCTTCATGAAGTACCTGCAGGCGCGCGGCATTGCCAAGACCGACGGCCGCAAGGTCTGGGCCTTCCTCGGCGACGGCGAGACCGACGAGCCGGAGTCGCTCGGCGCGATCGGCATGGCCGGCCGCGAGCGTCTGGACAACCTCGTGTTCGTCATCAACTGCAACCTGCAGCGTCTCGACGGTCCGGTGCGCGGCAACGGCAAGATCATCCAGGAACTCGAAAGCGAGTTCCGCGGCGCGGGCTGGAACGTCATCAAGGTCATCTGGGGCAGCCGCTGGGATGCGCTCTTTGCGCGCGACAAGTCGGGCGCGCTGATGCGCCGCATGATGGAAGTGGTCGACGGCGAGTACCAGACGTACAAGTCGGAGTCGGGCGCGTTCGTGCGCGAGCACTTCTTCAACACGCCGGAACTGAAGGCGCTCGTCGCCGACTGGTCCGACGACGACATCTGGAATCTGAACCGCGGCGGCCATGATCCGCACAAGATCTACGCGGCGTTCGCGGCAGCGACGAATTCCAAGGGCCAGCCGACCGTCATCCTCGCGAAGACGATCAAGGGCTACGGCATGGGCGAAGCCGGCCAGGCGATGAACATCACCCACCAGCAGAAGAAGATGCAGGTGGAGCCGCTGAAGAAATTCCGCGACCAGTTCCGTTTGCCGATCACCGACGAGCAGATCGCCGACGTGCCGTACCTGACGTTCGAGGAAGGCTCGAAGGAGCTCGAATACATGCGCCAGCGGCGCATGGACCTCGGCGGCTATCTGCCGGCGCGCCGTCAGAAGGCCGAGTCGCTGCCGGTGCCGGAACTGTCGGTATTCGAGCCGCTCCTGAAGGGCACGGGCGAAGGCCGCGAGATTTCCACGACGATGGCGTTCGTGCGGATTCTGAACATCCTGCTGAAGGACAAGGCCCTCGGCAAGCGCGTCGTGCCGATCGTGCCGGACGAATCGCGTACCTTCGGCATGGAAGGCCTGTTCCGCCAGATCGGTATCTGGAATCAGGACGGCCAGAAGTACGTGCCGGAAGACTCCGACCAGCTGATGTTCTACCGCGAGTCGGAAACCGGCCAGATCCTGCAGGAAGGCATCAACGAAGCCGGCGGCATGGCCGACTGGATCGCAGCCGCGACGTCGTATTCGACGCACGGCGAGATCATGATCCCGTTCTACATCTTCTACTCGATGTTCGGCTTCCAGCGCATCGGCGACCTCGCATGGGCGGCGGGCGACATGCGCTCGCGCGGCTTCCTGCTGGGCGGCACCGCGGGCCGCACGACGCTGAACGGCGAAGGTCTGCAGCACGAAGACGGCCACTCGCTCCTGTGGGCCGCTTCGGTGCCGAACTGCATCAGCTATGACCCGACGTTCGGCTACGAACTCGCGGTCATCATGCAGGACGGTCTGCGCCGCATGGTCGCCGACCAGGAAGACGTGTACTACTACATCACGGTGATGAACGAGAACTACGAGCACCCGGCGATTCCGCAGGGCGAGACCGTAGCCGCGGACATCATCAAGGGCATGTACTCGTTCAGCAAGACCGCGGCCGAGGCGAAGACGCCGCACGTGCAGCTGATGGGCGCGGGCACGATCTTCAACGAAGTGATCGCCGCCGCCGACCTGCTGAAGAACGACTGGGGCGTCAACGCCGACCTCTGGAGCGTGCCGAGCTTCACCGAACTCGCGCGCGAAGGCCACGACGTGCAGCGCTGGAACCTGCTGCATCCGACCGAAGAGAAGAAGCTCTCGCACGTCGAGAAGCTGCTCAAGGACGCGCCGGGTCCGGTCATCGCATCGACCGACTACGTGCGGGCGCTGACCGAGCAGATTCGCGTGTTCGTGCCGCAGAAATTCGTCGTGCTGGGCACCGACGGCTATGGCCGCTCGGACACGCGCGAGAAGCTGCGTCACTTCTTCGAAGTCGATCGCTACTGGGTCACGGTCGCCGCGCTCAACGCGCTGGCCGACGAAGGCACGATCGAACGCAAGGTGGTCGCCGAGGCGCTCAAGAAGTACAACCTTGATCCCGCCAAACCCAACCCGATGACCGTCTAAGGCATCCTTCCCCGTGTGCCACGGCGCGCGCGCCTGCCCCTGACCAGAAGGGGCGGGCTGCGTGCGCGGCCCAGGAGACACTAACAATGAGTCAAGCGATCGAAGTCAAGGTGCCGGACATCGGCGATTACAAGGACATCCCTGTGATCGAGGTGCTGGTGAAGGCGGGCGATACCGTCGAGAAAGAGCAGTCGCTCGTTACGCTGGAATCCGACAAGGCGACGATGGACGTGCCGAGTTCGGCGGCCGGCGTCGTCAAGGAAGTGAAGGTCAAGGTCGGCGACAACGTGTCGGAAGGCTCGCTGATCGTGATTCTGGAAACGGAAGGCGGTGCGGCGGCTGCGGCCCCCGCGCCGGCGGCGAAGCCCGCGCCGGTCGAGAAGCCGTCCGACGCGCCGGTCGCGCCGACCCCGGCTCCGGTCGCGCCGTCCGCGCTCGCGCAGGCGCCGTCGATCCCGGCCGGCGAGGGCGGTTCGCGCCTGCCGAGCCACGCGTCGCCGTCGGTGCGCAAGTTCGCGCGCGAACTCGGCGTCGACGTCGGCCAGGTGAAGGGCTCGGGTCCGAAGGGCCGCATCACCCAGGCCGACGTGACCGCGTTCGTGAAGGGCGTGATGACGGGCCAGCGCGCGGCGCCGGCTGGCGCGGCCGCGCCGGCGAGCGGCGGCGAGCTGAACCTGCTGCCGTGGCCGAAGGTCGACTTCACGAAGTTCGGCCCGGTCGATCCGAAGCCGCTCTCGCGCATCAAGAAGATTTCGGGCGCGAACCTGCATCGCAACTGGGTCATGATTCCGCACGTCACGAATAACGACGAAGCGGACATCACCGAGCTCGAAGCGCTGCGCGTGAAGCTGAACAAGGAGAACGAAAAGGCGGGCGTCAAGTTCACGATGCTCGCGTTCGTGATCAAGGCCTGCGTGGCGGCCCTGAAGAAATTCCCGACGTTCAACGCGAGCCTTGACGGCGACAACCTGGTGTTCAAGCAGTACTACCACATCGGTTTCGCCGCGGACACGCCGAACGGCCTCGTCGTTCCGGTGATTCGCGACGCGGACAAGAAGGGTCTCGTCGACATCGCGAAGGAAATGGCCGATCTGTCGAAGGCCGCGCGCGAAGGCAAGCTGAAGCCGGACCAGATGCAGGGCGGCTGCTTCTCGATCTCGTCGCTGGGCGGCATTGGCGGCACGCATTTCACGCCGATCATCAATGCGCCCGAAGTCGCGATTCTCGGTCTGTCGCGCAGCGCGATGAAGCCGGTGTGGGACGGCAAGCAGTTCGTGCCGCGCCTGACCATGCCGCTGTCGCTGTCGTACGACCATCGCGTGATCGACGGAGCGGAAGCCGCGCGCTTCAACGCGTACTTGGGTTCGATTCTTGCCGATTTCCGGCGTGTGATTCTTTGATGTGGTGAGGTGCGCGGGGCGCGGGCGTGTTGTCTGTGATCCGCGTCTCTCGTTGAACTTGCTTTCATGACGGTCTATTGGCGTCGCCCCTGTGCGGGGCGGCACCTACTTTTCTTTGTCTTCCAAAGAAAAGTAGGCAAAAGAAAGGCGCGTCCTTGGGCGGACGGCAAAGGATGATTCTGTCCGTGCTTGTGGCGCCTGTCCGACCGAATGTTGCGAGTTCTCCGCTCATCACGATCAACAGGAGAAGGGGACACTATGAGTCTCGTCGAAGTAAAAGTGCCGGACATCGGTGACTTCAAGGACGTCGACGTCATCGAAGTCAATATCAAACCGGGCGACGTCATCGAGCAGGAGCAGTCGCTGCTGACGCTCGAATCCGACAAGGCGTCGATGGAAGTGCCGAGCGACACCGCCGGCACCGTCAAGGAAGTGCGCATCAAGCCGGGCGACAAGGTTTCGCAGGGCACGGTGATCGCGCTGGTCGAGGCGGCAGCAGGCGGCGCGACCGCCGCGGCTCCGGCGCCGGCTCCC
>NZ_JAAGPS010000088.1:0-32596 GCF_017105025.1 Paraburkholderia sp. Ac-20336
TCTCGCGCGCCTGCGGCTCCGAAATGCCGTCGCCGACGCGCAGCAGGATGTGGCGCACGTGCGTCTGCACGAGCTTCGGCGCGTCCGCCGTGGTGCCCTGGCCGGCGCGACGCTCGACGAGGCGCACGATCTCGAAGCCGTCGTTGGTGCGGATCACCTGCGGGTCGACCTCGCCCGGGCGCAGCGTTGCCGCGGCCGTGACGAACTCGGGCGGCAGCTTCGACGGCGCGAGGAAACCGAGGTCGCCGCCGTTCTTCGCCGCATCCGGCGCCTGCGAATTGGCCTTCGCGAGCTTTTCGAAGTTCGCGCCGCCCTTCGCTTCGGCGAGCAGCGCGTCAGCCTTCTTCTGCGCCGCTTCGATGTCGGTCTCCGACGCGTTCAGCGGCGCCTTCAGGAAAATGTGCTGGATGTGCAGATCGTTCGTCTGCCCGGCGTTCGGACCGCGCTGGCTCGCGATGTAGTTCACGACCTCGGCGTCCGTCACCGTGATCTTGCTGTCCACTTCCTTTTCGCGCAGACGCGAGAGCGTCAGCTCGGTGCGCGCGTCGCTCATGAAGGTGGTCCAGGGCACGCCTTCCGACTCGATGCGCGCGCGATACACCGCGAGCGTCATGTTGTTGGCCTGCGCGAGACGTTCGAGCGCGTGCTGCACGGCCGCGTCGTCGACGGTGATGCCGTCTTCCTTGGCTTTCTGCAGCTGGATGCGCTCCAGCACCATCTGCGTGAGCACCTGCTGGCGCAACTGGTCCATCGGCGGAACCGGCGCGTTCTGCTGGTTCAGCCGGCGCGTGATGAGGCCCATGCGTTCGTCGAGCTCACGCTGCGTGATGACGCCGTTGTTGACCACCGCGGCGATCGTGTCGACCGTCTGGCCGCCACTGTCGCTCAATGCCTGCGCCTGCGCCGGCGCAACCGGAAGGAAAGACGCCACGGCGACGAGAGCCGCCGCGAGCGTTGCCAAGCGAAGCTGTTTCATGATTGCCACAGATACTCCAATGATGTCGGGCGCTTCGCCCGTCTTTTCGCAAGCCATGAATGACCGGGCGACCGTCATTCGTAGTTGGTGAACCTCGACTCCGGCGGCGGCGGCGGCGGCAACGGCGTGTAACCGGCCACGCTGGTGCGGAACGCGGTCATCAGCCCGTTGTCGACGCTCGACAGCCCCTTGAACGTCAACTGCGCCAGAAACCGTGTGCTCGACTGATTCTGCCCCGAGGTGTTCAGGCCGTTCGCATAGCGCTGGATACCGGCGCCGAGCGTCCAGCAGTCCGCGTCGTATTGCAGGCCGATCAGGCCGTCGACGATCCGGTGGCCGCCGAGGTCGTAATTGAAGCGACCGACCCCGTACACCCGATGCGACAGAGGCCACTGGCCCGAAATCAGCACCTGATTGATCGGCTCGTTGTCGAGCGTGGTGTTGGCGCGCGTGTAGCGGTACGCGACATTGATCACCTTGCCGCTCGCCGGACTGAACCCGAAGCCGACGCTCGTCTTCGTGAGCTGATTGTTGTCGGCATTATATTGGAACGCAGTTTCCGAAGCGAAACCGGCGCCCAGCTTGACCGACGCGCCCGCGATCAGGTCCGAGTGCGTGGCCTCGGTGCTGGTCTGGCTCGGCTCCAGCGTGACGCGCTGATCCTGGAAGTAATACTGCTGCGCGATCACGAAGCGCGCGCGTTCGTCGCCGGTGGCCGGGTTGATGAAGCGCGTGGTGAGACCGACGGTCAGGCGGTTCGCGTCGGCGATCCGGTCGTTGCCGACGAAGGTGTTCGGCGTGAAGATTTCCGCGAGGCCGAAGTCGGAGTCGGCGGTGTCGAAGAGCGGCGCGTTGTCCTGGTTGCGGTACGGCGTGTACACGTAGTACAGGCGCGGTTCCAGCGTCTGGATGTAGTCCTGCCCGAACACGCGCACCGAGCGCTCGAACGTCAGCCCGGTGTCGAACGTGAAGGTCGGGATCGACTCGGTGAAATTCTTCTGCGCATTCGACACGCCCGACAGGTCGGTGCCAATATTGTTCAGGTTATACGACGCGAAGTGCCACTGGATCTTCGGCGTGACGAAGTAGCCCGGCCCCACCACCGAATACGACAGGTACGGGTTGAACAGCACCCGCTGGCCTTCGGTCACGTCGGCCGTCGTAATGCGGAAGTTCGTGTAGTCGGCCTCGGCGCCGAAGTCGAAGCCGCCGACGTTGTACTTCGCGTACTTCACGTTCAACTGCGGCTCGCGGCCGTACGGCGCGACCGACGGCTGCAGCGTCTGCCAGTGCTGCTCGCGCGCGAGCACGGACCACGGTCCGTTGTTGTAGGTCAACCCGGCTTCCTGCTGGTACAGGAGCTGGGTGCCGTTCATGAACTGGTTGACCGACGACGACAGGTCTTCCGGATACGTGTTGTCCGAAACCTTGTTGTAGTAGATGTAGCCGCCGAACCCGTTGCCGAAGTTCTGGTTGTGCTGGATGTACAGCGCGTAGCGGTTGGTCTTCGTCAGGTGATCGTCAGGCAGGAACTCGCCCGTGATCGAGCCGGAGTACGTCGGCGACAGATAGCGGAACGTGCTCTGCAGTTGCACACCGCGCTTCGAGATCAGGCGCGGCGTGAGCGTCAGGTCGCGATTCGGCGCGATGTTGAAGTAATACGGCACCGACAGTTCGAAGCCGTTCGACGAACTCAGCGAGAACGTGGGCGGCAGCAGGCCGCTGCGCCGGTCGCCCGAGAGCGGGAACGACAGCCACGGCGAGGCGAACACCGGCACGCCCTGGAAGAACAGCACGCTGTTGTAGGCGACGCCTTCGTCCGCGCCGGTATCGAAATCGAACTCGCTGCCCTTGATGTACCAGGCCGGATTGTCCGTGCACGAGCAGGCCGTGTAGGTGCCCTTCGTGAACACCGAGCGCTCGGCGTCGAGCAGGTCGACGCGCTGCGCGCTGCCCGAGCCGCCCGTCATGTTGAAGTGGTACTTCGGCGCGTTCATGAAGCCTTCGGTCGAATCGACGCGCAGATGCGCCTCGGGCCCGATGAAGGTGTTGCCGGTGTTGACCACGTGGACATTGCCGTAGGCATCGGCCATGTCCGTGTCCTGATCGTAGTGCAGCGCGTCGGCCTTGATGACGGCCGTGTTGTGACGCACTTCGGCCGAGCCCTTGGCCGCCAGATCCTGGTCGATCGTGCCGCTCGCCTGGTCGCCGAGCACGAAGGTGGCGGGCCGCTGGCCCGTCTGCAGCGGATGCTCTTCGAGCTGCGGAGCAAGCTGCATGCCCCACGGCGGATCGATCGCCTGCGGCTGCGCAGCTTCCCCCGCCAGCTGGGCGTGCGCCAGCGCGGGCATGAGGCCCGGAACGGCGATCAACGCCGCGACGAGCCGCCTTTTGCGCGGCATGACTGCACAGGAGGAATTGATTTTGGAAAGCTGTCTAGGCGGCATGTATCGTTTGGCAATCGGCCCGTGCCAACGCTTGCGTCATCGCGATCCACCGCCTGCACACCGCGACCGTGACAGTCGGCTGCACGTCAGGATTTACAGGTTGCCGAACGATAGGGCGGGCGGTGGAACGAAACACGCGCAAGCGGGCGTGCGAGTCGCGTCAAAAAAGTCGTGGGGTATTATATGGCAAGACGTTGCCCCCCAGAATTTGCCGCCGCTTTTCATGACGCCGCCTTCGAACCCAGACCTCACCGACTCCCGTCTCCCCCTGCTCAAAGCCTGGCTGCAAAACCACGCGGCACGCCATGCGCTCGAGCCCGACAGCCTCGTTGCCGCTTCGTCCGACGCCAGTTTCCGGCGCTATTTCCGGCTCGCCGGCAAGGCGGCGCAAGGCAACGGCGCGGCCACGCTGATCGCCGTCGACGCCCCGCCGCCCGAAAAATGCCGCGAGTTCGCGCAGATCGCGCAGTTGCTCGACGCGGCCGGCGTGCACGTGCCGCGCGTGCTCGAAGTCGATTTCGACGCGGGCTTCATGCTCGTCACCGACCTCGGCACCGCCTCGTACCTCGGCGCGCTGACCGGGGCGCAGACGAGCGGCGACGCGCGCGCGGCCCGCGCGCTGATGCGCGACGCGCTCGACGCGCTGATCCGCTGGCAACTGAGCTCGCGCGAAGACGTGCTGCCGCCGTTCGACGAAGCGTTCCTGCGCCGCGAGATGGAGCTCATGCCCGAGTGGTTCATCGGCCGGCACCTCGGCCGCGAGGTCGACGCCGCCACGCGCGCGCTGCTCGATCGCACGTTCGCGCTGCTGATCGCGAGCGCGCGCGCACAGCCGCAAGGCTTCATGCTGCGCGATTTCATGCCGCGCAATCTGATGATCGCCGAGCCCAATCCCGGCGTGCTCGACTTCCAGGACGCCGTGTACGGCCCGCTCACCTACGACGTGGTATCGCTGCTGCGCGACGCCTTCCTCAGCTGGGACGAGGAGTTCGAACTCGACTGCTTCGCGTACTACTGGGAGCGCGCCAAAAAAGCCGGCCTGCCCGTCGATGCCGATTTCGGCGAGTTCTACCGCCAGCTCGAATGGATGGGGCTGCAACGCCACATCAAGGTGCTGGGCCTCTTCTGCCGGATCCACTACCGCGACGGCAAGGCGCATTACATGAACGACCTGCCGCGCTTCATCGGCTATGCACGCAAGGTGGCGGAACGTTACGCGCCGCTGCGCCCGTTCGCGAAACTGCTCGACGACCTCGAAGGCCGCGCGCAGGAAGTCGGCTACACCTTCTGAGCGATGAGCCTCTCCGTGAAGAAAGCGATGATTTTCGCCGCGGGCCGCGGCGAGCGCATGCGCCCGTTGACCGACGCGTGTCCGAAGCCCCTGCTCGAAGCGGGCGGCAAGCCCTTGATCGTATGGCAGATCGAGCGCCTCGCGCGGGCCGGCATCGAGACGATCGTCATCAATCACGCGTGGCTCGGCGCACAGCTCGAAGCCGCGCTCGGCGACGGTTCGCGCTGGCAGATCGAGTTGCGCTATTCGGCCGAACCAGGGGGCGAGGCGCTGGAAACCGCGGGCGGCATCGCCTATGCGCTGCCGCTGCTCGAAGACGGGGGCGCGAGCGAAGTGTTCGTCGCGGTCGCCGGCGACGTGTATGCCGATTTCGATTACACGACGCTTACCGCGCATGCCGAACGCCTGCGCGCGCTGCCCGAGCCGGGCATGCATCTGGTGATGGTGCCGAACCCGCCGTTCCACCCGAACGGCGACTTCGGTTTCGCCGATGGCGTGCTGTCGCTCGATACGCCGCCGCGTCTCACGTTCGGCAGCATCGGGCTCTACGACACGCGCATGTTCCGCGCCCTGCCGCGCGGCACGCGGCGCGCGCTGAGCCCGTATTACCGCGAGACGATCGCGCGCGGCCTCGCGAGCGGCGAGCTGTACGAAGGCTTGTGGGAGAACGTCGGGACCCCGGAACAACTGGCAGCGCTCGATCGGCTGCTGCGGGCGCGCTGAGCCGCAGGTGGGTGTACTGAGCCGCAGGCGGGTGCACGGAACCGAAGGCGGGCACAGTTGCCCGCCGCGCGAGCCCAGCCCGAAGTAGAGCCCGCTGCCCCCGGCAATCACCGCGCGCCGGCGTCCGCCCCGACCTCGCCCTGCTTCAGGTCCGCCCCTTCCACCGCGTCCGGCGTCTGCGCGGCGCGCTGCTGCAACGCCCACATCTGCGCGAAGAGTCCATTTGCGCGCAGCAACTCCGCGTGCGTACCGCGCTCGACAATGCGCCCCTTGTCCATCACGATGATCTGCTGCGCGTGCACGACCGTCGAGAGCCGGTGCGCGATGATGAGCGTGGTGCGCTCGCGCGCGATCTGGTCGAGTTCGTGCTGGATCGCGCGCTCGGAGCGCGAATCGAGCGCGGACGTCGCCTCGTCGAACAGCAGGATCGGCGGATTCTTGAGGACGGTGCGCGCAATCGCGACGCGCTGCTTCTCGCCGCCCGAGAGCTTGAGCCCGCGCTCGCCGACCGGCGTGTCATAGCCCTTCGGCAGACTCTCGATGAACTCGTGGATATGCGCCGCGCGCGCCGCCGCGATCACTTCGTCGCGCGTCGCCGAGGGCCGGCCGTATGCGATGTTGTAGTAGATCGAATCGTTGAACAGCACCGTGTCCTGCGGCACGATGCCGATCGACGCGCGCAGCGAATCCTGCGTGACGTCGCGAATATCCTGCCCGTCGATCACGATCGCGCCGCCCGTCGCGCGGTCGAGATCGTAGAAGCGGAACAGCAGGCGCGCGAGCGTCGACTTGCCCGAGCCGCTATGGCCGACCACCGCCGTCGTCGTGCCGGCGGCGATCGTGAAGCTCACGTCGTGCAGAATCGGCCGCGCGGCCTCGTACGCGAAGCTCACGTGCTCGAAGCGCACCTGCGCGCCGGCCACGGCGAGCGGCGCCGCCGCGGGCGCGTCGGGCACTTCCCGGGGCGCGCCGAGCAGCGAGAACATGCGGTCCATGTCGGTCAGGCTCTGCTTCAGTTCGCGATACACGACACCGAGAAAATTGAGCGGAATATACAGCTGCAACATGAACGTGTTGATGAGCACGAGATCGCCGAGCGTGAGGCGCCCGGCCATTACGCCCTGGGTCGCGCGCCACAGGATGAACACGAGCCCCGTGCCGATGATCGCCTGCTGCCCGAAGTTCAGCGCCGACAGCGAGCGCTGCGACTTGATCGCCGCCGCGCGATAGCGCTTGAGGTTTTCGTCGTAACGATTCGCCTCCCACTCCTCGTTGCCGAAGTACTTGACGGTTTCGTAGTTGAGCAGCGAGTCGATCGCGCGCGAATTCGCCTTCGAATCGAGCTCGTTCATCGTGCGGCGAAAATGCGTGCGCCACTCCGTGACCTTCACCGTGAACACGATATACACCGCGAGCGCGACGAACGTGACGATCGCGTAATAGGCCTCGTATTTGACGACGAAAAAGCCGAGCACGAGACCGACTTCGACGAGCGTCGGCAGGATGCTGTAGAGCGAATAGGAAATCAGCTGCGTGATGCCGCGCGTGCCGCGCTCGATATCGCGCGACATGCCGCCCGTCTGCCGTTCGAGATGAAAGCGCAACGACAGCGCATGCAGATGGCGGAACACCTTCAGCGCAAGCTGGCGCACCGCGCTTTCGGTCACTTTCGAAAACAGGATCTCGCGCAGCTCGGTGAAAAACGAGGTCGATAGGCGCACCACCGCATACGCGACCACGAGCAGGCCGACGCCGCCGAGCAGCACGATGCCGGGCGCGTCCTGGGCGCGGCCGAGCGCGGTCAGATGCTGCACGGACGCGAGGCTGTCGACGATGCGCTTCATCACGATCGGCACGCCGAGATTGGCGACCTTCGCGCCGATCAGACAGCTCAGCGCGAAGCCGACGCGCCATTTGTAGGTGGCGAGGTACGGCAGCAGCGACAGGATCGTCTGCCAGTCGTTGCGAGGCTGGGTGGAAATCGGCGAGGGTTCGGACGAAGGCGAGCGGCGCATGGGGTCGGCTGGGGAAATAGGTGGAACTGCCGGAGCGCGCGGCGACGCGTGAGGTTCGCACCGCACATGACCCGGGCGAGCCGGCCGCAGCGCCCGATCCTGCCTGTGACGCTTCGGGCGGCTCGCGCTTCGCTGGGCTGGGCGCTTTCCCGTACAATTCCTGATCTTCGCATTGTCGCAGAAGCCGGCTGGCGCCGCTTTTCATGGGCCGCGGGCGTCACGCCCCGGCCGGCCGCCCGGGGCCCACGGTCAAGGCGCTCCAGCCGATACGCGTGAACACGTTTCCCAAGGATGTCCCGATGACCGATCTTCTGCAACTTCCGTCCAAATCCTGCGCGCTGCGCGTGATGCCGCAGCCGGCGGACGCGAACATCCACGGCGACGTGTTCGGCGGCTGGATCATGGCCCAGGTCGACATTGCCGGCTCGATCCCGGCAAGCCGTCGCGCGAACGGGCGCGTCGCGACAATTGCGGTCAATTCGTTCCTGTTCAAGCAGCCGGTGTTCGTCGGCGATCTGCTGAGCTTTTACGCCGATATCATCAAGACCGGCAACACGTCGGTCACGGTGTCGGTCGAGGTTTACGCGCAGCGCATGAGCCTCGCCCAGGAAGTCGTGAAGGTCACCGAAGCCACCCTGACCTACGTCGCCACCGACAGCAACCGCCGGCCACGCCCGCTGCCCGCGCTCGGCTGAGTCGCCGGCGCCTCAGGCCGTCTCCAGCTCCTTCACCAGTCCGCCGTTCAGCAGCGCCGAAATCGCATCGGTCGACAACGGCTTCGCGAAGTAATAGCCCTGCATTTCGTCGCACTCGCGCTCGCGCAGGAAATCGAGTTGCGCGGACGTCTCCACGCCCTCGGCGATCACCTGCAGCTTCAGCGAATGCGCGAGCGCAATGATCGCCGAGGTGATCGTTTCGTCGTCACCCGAGACGCCGATATCCGACACGAACGAGCGGTCGATCTTGAGCCGGTCCACCGGGAAGCGCTTCAGGTAGCTCAAGCTCGAATAGCCGGTGCCGAAGTCGTCGATGGCGAGACCGATGCCGAGCGCGTGCAGTTCGTTGAGCATCGACACGGCTTCTTCGGCGTTGCGCATGATCGTGCTCTCGGTCAGTTCGAGTTCGAGGTATTTCGGTTCGAGCCCGGTTTCGGCGAGCACCTGCATGACGAGCTTCGCGATGTCGCGCTGCTGGAACACGCGCGCCGACAGGTTCACCGACACGCGCGCGGGCGGCAGCCCCTCGTCCTGCCACGCCTTGTTCTGGCGGCACGCTTCGCGCAGCACCCATTCCGACAGCGGACCGATCAGCCCGCTCTCTTCCGCGAGCGGAATGAACGACGACGGCGGCACGAGCCCGACCTCGGGGTCATGCCAGCGCACCAGTGCCTCGATACCGACGATCTGCCCGCTGCCGATATCGACCTGCGGCTGGTAATGCAGCAGAAACTCGTTGTCGCGCAGCGCGCGGCGCAAACGCCGTTCGAGATTCAGGCGCACGCCCGCGCTCGCGTTCATCTCCGGCTGATAGAACTGGAACGTGTTGCGGCCCATGTCCTTCGCGCGATACATCGCGACGTCGGCCTTCTTCATCAGCGTTTCGGCGTCGTCGCCGTCCTGCGGGAACAGGCTCGCGCCCATGCTGCAGCCGACGTACAACTCGTTGCCGTCGAGCCAGACCGGCTCCGCGATCGACGAGCGCACGCGCTCCATCCACGCGATCAGCGATTTTTCGTCGACGGTGTCGGTCATCACGATCACGAACTCGTCGCCGCCGTGCCGCGCGATCGTGTCGCTCGTGCGCGAGCAGCGCGTGAGCCGTTCGGCGACCACGCCGAGCAGCCTATCGCCGACGCTGTGGCCGAGGCTGTCGTTGACGTTCTTGAAGCCGTCGAGATCGAGAAACACGACCGCCACGCCGCTGTGATGCCGCCGCGCGAGAACGAGCGCATGTTCGAGCCGGTCGCGCAGCAGATTGCGGTTCGGCAGCCGCGTGAGGCTATCGTAATTGGCCTGATATTCGAGCTGCTCCTGATAGCGGATCAACTCGGTCACGTCGTTGATCACGCCGATGTGATGCGTAATCACGCCATCCGCGTCCGGCACCGGCGCGATGAACAGCTGATTCCAGAACAGCGCGCCGTCCTTGCGATAGTTGCGCACCACCGCGCTGACCTCGCGGTTCGCCGCGAGCGCCTCGCGAATCAGCGCGACGCCTTCCTGCTCGCGGTCGTCGCGTTGCAGCACGCGGCAGTCGTGGCCGATCACCTCGGCGGGATCGTAGCCGGTGATGCGCATGAAGGCCGGGTTCACGTATTCGATCAGATTGCCCGCCGGCGACGGCGCCGTAATCAGGATCGCGTTGACGCTCGCGTCGAGCGCGCGGCTTTGCAGACGCAGCGCGAGGTCGGCGCGCTTGCGCTCGGTCACGTCCTGGTACGAGCCGAGCACGCCGATCACGCGGCCGTCGCCGTCGGTGAACGGCTGCTTGCTCGTGATGCGCGTGCGGTACTCGCCGTCGATCATCAGTTCGACTTCGTAGTTCATCTGCGGCACGCCGGTACTGACCACTTCGGTGTCGTATTCGGTCATCTCGCTCGCGAACTTGCTCCACGGCAGATCGGCGTCGCTCTTGCCGACCACCTGCTCGGGATACGCGAGCCCCGCGTCGCGCGCGAACGCCATGTTGCAGCCGAGATAGCGCGAGTTCAGATCCTTCCAGAAAATGCGCTGCGGAATGCTGTCGATCACGGCTTCGAGCATCTGGTTCGAGCGCCGCGCTTCGGCTTCGGCATTGATCTGCTCGGTGACGTCGTCGGCGAGCACGAAAAACGCGTCGCAGCCCATGAAGTTCAGCGCGTGATACGACACGTCGACGCTGATGATCTTGCCGTCCTTGCGGCGGTGACGCCAGATGCCCGCCATCG
Source organism: Paraburkholderia sp. Ac-20336 (assembly GCF_017105025.1). Lineage (NCBI taxonomy): Bacteria > Pseudomonadati > Pseudomonadota > Betaproteobacteria > Burkholderiales > Burkholderiaceae > Paraburkholderia > Paraburkholderia sp. Ac-20336. The sequence continues at coordinate 10,379 of NZ_JAAGPS010000088.1, forward strand.
TGTGGCCGTGAACGACTGCCGGGCAGCGGGCGAGATGCGCTTCGAGGCGCGCGATCTCGGGCTGCGTGCGGATCGCACGAATCGTCATGCCGAGAAACTCGCTTTCCGAGTAGCCGTATTGCTGGACCGCGGCCGCGTTGACGGCGAGAAAGCGCAGCGTCTCGCGATCGAAGATGTACATCGGCGCGGCGTGATCGTCGAACAGGCTGCGAAAGCGTTGTTCGCCGCGCACGAGCGCGCGGGCGCTGTGCAGCTTTTCGCGCGCGCTGCTCTCGCGCGCGCCGAACGTCATGATGAGCAGCGTGCTGCCGGCGAGCATCGTCACAATCAGCACGAAAGTCGCGCGTTCGCCGTCACTCGCCGCCGCTGCGAGGGAGTTCTGCAACGCGCGGTTTTCCTCGGCGCGCAGCGCGGCGAGCGCCGCCTGCACACGTCTGAGCGCGGGCGTGAGACGCGTGGGCGCGGCCGCCTCGCTCGACGCCTCTGGCACGGCGGCCGTGCTCTGCCGCTCGGCGTCGATGTCGTGTTGCAGCGCGAGACTGTCCGTGGAAAGCCGGGTCAGCGCGCCGCTCATCAACGGCTCGTCCGTGAAGTCGTCGCGCAGCTCGAGCTCCAGGCTGACGAGCTTCGAGCTCGTCGCGGCGGCCGTGTCGAGCGGCGCGCGCTGGCCCGACGCTTCGAAGCGGCCGAGCGCGGCAAGCGCGTTGTCGAGCGTCGCCCGGTAGGCATCGAGGTGCTGGCGCACGCTCGTCGAACGCAACATGCGCACGTCGGCGTCACTTTGTCCGCGGATCTGCGTGTAGGCGACCAACGCGTTGGCGCCGACCGCCACGACGACGACCGCCAGGTTGATCAGCAGCCGCTTCGATAAGAAAGAATTCATGGATTCCGAACGTCAATCGTTCCGAGGGCGGAAGCGCTCGCTTTCGGTGCGTCCTGCGGCATCGATGCGAATCTTTTTACGCGCTAACTTATGGATAACGACCGCGTTGCGAAAAGATTGAGGGAGGGAAGGAAAAAATACCGTCGCGGGATAGCGGCCGCGAGCGATCGGAGGTAGAGGGCGAGAGGCGGGGCGAGGCTCGGGATACGTCGCGCTGGGACCGAAAGCGAGGTGGCTTCTTTGGAGCCCCTTCGTGGATCGAGCGTTCGATCAGTATCGCAATGCTGACTCTTTTATAGAATCGCATTGCACTATGACAGGACGATGTTGGACCTTGCCTCGCCGATGAACGGCACGTCGCGCCGATCGCCGCACGACACGCGCAAGACAAGCGGCCGCGCCTAGCCGGCCGCGCCGAACTCCTTCATCGCCGGGACGAAGTCGTGATTCGCCTCGGGCTTGCGCGACAGCTTGGCGAGCACGTAGCGCTTGAACGGATCGAGTTCGGCCCAGCGCGCGACGCTCGGCGCGGCGAGGCCCGCGAGTCCCGCCTGATGCGCGACGCCTGCGGGCACGTCGTCGATGCGGCGCCATGCGGGGGCGGCTTCGGGCGTGAACCACTCCGGCTCGACGTTCGCGTGAGTGCGCAGCATTTCGAACAGCGCGTGATCGAAGTTCGGTTCGGTTTCGATGTCCTCGTCGACCGGAAAGCGCGCGAGCAGCTTGCGGTCTTCGAGCGGCAACTGCTGCCATTGATCGAGCGAAATACGCAGCCCGAAACGATCGAGATTGAAGCGCACCGACATCGGGATATAGGTGAAATTCTCCGAAGACGCGACTTCGAAGTCGAACAGAAGCGGGGCTTCGTTGAGTGCCATGACCAGGCTCCTTCGCGGTGACGGACAGCATGCGGGCGTCGCTTGAGGTATTTTAGAACCTTATTCGCGCGACATCGCGGGCAAACGCCCGTGAGCGCGGCATGGTACAGGAGCAAAGCAGCTTGAACGGACAGGAAATCGGGCAGAACGGCGGGCAGGGAATCGGCCAGGACCACGCGCCCAACAACGCTCAGCGAGGCGGCACGGACCACGACGCCACCGAACAACCCGGCGCGGTGCAGCGCGAGGTGCGCCGGCATCGCGGCGCGCAGGTCGAAACCGTCACCGATCACGTCGGCCAGGAATGGCCGGTCGCGCTCGTCTTCAACGGCATTTCGCATGCGGTGATGATGTGTACGCCGCGCGACCTCGAAGCGTTCGCGGTCGGCTTCGCGATTTCGGAAGGCATCGTCGAGCGTGGCAGCGACATTCGGGACATCGAGGTCGAGTTGCACGACGATGGCGAGCTGCCGCACGCGGAAGTGCAGCTACAGGTCGTGCAACAGGCGTTCGTCGCGTTGAAGGAAAAGCGCCGCGCGCTCGCGGGGCGCACCGGCTGTGGCGTATGCGGGATCGAAAGCATCGATCTGCTCGATCTGAAGCCGGCTCGCGTGCCCGACACCGGCTTTCTGCAACGGCTCGCGCCCGATGCGATCGCGCGCGCCGCGCGTGCCCTGCCCGAGCATCAGGCGCTCACGCGTCTGACGGGCGGCCTGCACGCGGCCGCGTGGTGCGATGCGGCAGGCGCGATCCGCCATGCGTTCGAGGACGTCGGCCGCCACAACGCGCTCGACAAACTGATCGGCCAGCTCGTGCTCGATCGCGCGGATACGCGTGATGGCTTCGTGTTTCTGTCGAGCCGCGCGAGTTATGAACTCGTGCGCAAGGCCGCGCGCGTCGACGTGCCGATGCTCGCGACGATCTCCGCGCCGTCCTCGCTGGCGATTACGATTGCGCGTCAGGCGGGCGTGCGGCTCGTGAGCTTCTGCCGCGAAAGCAGCTACGTCGATTACGACACGGGGCAGTCGCCGCAATCGTGAGCGATTGAAGCGGCGGTCAGCCCCGAACCGCACCATCTCGACTTACGCCGCCTCAACTACGGCACACCGCGCGCCAGCGGGGCAAGGCCGATCGAAGCGATAAAGCAATAAAGCGGCAATAAAGCGACTATGAGCCGCAACGGCCGGCACCGCCAACCCGGCGCGGCGCGGTGCCATGTATGCCGCCCCCGCCTCAATCGAACTGCCGGAAATCCGGCTTGCGCTTCTCGAAGAACGCCTTGAACGCCTCGCGTGCTTCGGGCGCGAGCAGCATCTTGCCGAAGTGCACGGCCTCCTCGCTCATCTGCGTTTGCAGTTCCTGGCGGCTCGCGTGCTTCATCAAACTCTTCGTCACGCGCAGCGACGAAGCCGGCAGCGCCGCCAGCTTCGCGGCCTGCGCCGCCGCGAACGCATCGACCTCGCCGGCCGGCAGCACGCGATTGACGAAGCCCATGCGGTGCGCCTCGGCCGCGTCGAACGCCTCGCCGAGCAGCAGTTTTTCCGCCGCCGCCTGATAGCCGCCCACGCGCGGCAGCAGCAGGCTCGACGCCGCTTCCGGACACAGCCCGAGCTGCGTGAACGGCAGCGAGAAGCTCGCGGTATCGGCCGCATAGACGAGATCGCAGTGCAGCAGCAGCGTCGTGCCGATGCCCACCGCCGGCCCCGCGACCGATGCCACCACCGGTTTCTCCGCCGAGCTGATCGCGCGCAGGAACTGGAACACCGGCGCGTTCTCGCCCATCGGCGGCGTCTTCATGAAATCGTCGAGATCGTTGCCGGCGCTGAAAATGCCGGCGCTGCCGCGCACCAGGATCGCGCGCACCGACGCGTCGCGCTGCGCCTCGACAAGCGCATCGGCCATCGTCTGATACATCGCGGCCGTGATCGCGTTCTTCCTGCCGGGCCGGTTGAAAGCGATCGTCAGCACCGCGTCGGCGCGCTCGACCAGAATATCCGTCGTCATCCCGTTCATCTCCTTTCGGTCCTGCCGAATGTAAAAACGGTCCGCAAGCCTCGCGGCCTGCGAACCGTTGCGCGGCTAGTGGTGCACCGCGTGAGTCATGGGGTGGATCACTGCGAGGATCACCCGCTTACAGCCGCTCGATGATGCCCGCCGCGCCCATGCCGGTGCCGACGCACATCGTCACCATGCCGTACTTGTAGTTGCGGCGGCGCAGGCCGTGCACCACGGTCGCCGCACGGATCGCGCCCGTCGCGCCGAGCGGGTGGCCCAAGGCGATCGCGCCGCCGAGCGGATTGATCTTCGAGGTGTCGAGGCCGAGGTCCTGGATCACCGCGAGCGATTGCGCGGCAAACGCTTCGTTCAGCTCGATCCAGTCGAGGTCGTCCTGCTTCAGGCCCGCGGCCTTCAGCGCGGCCGGAATCGCTTCCTTCGGGCCGATGCCCATGATTTCCGGCGGCACGCCGCGCACCGCGAAGCTGACGAAGCGCGCGAGCGGCGTCAGGTTGAACTGCTTGAGGATCTTTTCCGATACGACGATCAGCGCGCCCGCGCCGTCCGAGGTCTGCGAGCTATTGCCGGCCGTGACCGAGCCCTTGTTCGCGAACACCGCGCGCAGCTTCGCGAGCCCTTCCATCGAGGTATCCGCGCGCGGACCTTCGTCGAGCGCAACCTCGCGCGTCTTCACGCTGACTTCGCCGGTGGCGAGATCAGGCAAGCGCTCGGTGATCGTGTAGGCAGCGATCTCGTCGTTGAATTCGCCGGCCTGCTGCGCGGCGATCGCGCGGCGATGCGATTCGACCGAGAACGCGTCCTGTGCTTCGCGGCTGATCTTCCAGCGCTCGGCGACCTTCTCGGCGGTCAGGCCCATGCCGTACGCGATGCCGACGTCTTCGCTGCGATCGAAGATATGCGGCGACAGCGACGGCTTGTTGCCCATCATCGGCACCATGCTCATCGATTCGCAGCCGCCCGCGATCATCGCGTCCGCCTCGCCGACGCGGATGCGGTCCGCGGCCATCGCGAGCGCGGTCAGCCCCGAGGCGCAGAAGCGGTTCACCGTGACGCCGCCGACCGTGTTCGGCAGGCCGGCGAGCAGCGCGCCGATCCGCGCGACGTTGAGGCCCTGCTCCGCTTCGGGAATCGCGCAGCCGACGATCGCGTCTTCGATCACGCCGGTGTCGAGGCCGGGCACCTGCGCCACGGCCGACCTGATCGCGTGGACGAGCAGTTCGTCCGGGCGCGTGTTGCGGAACATGCCGCGCGGCGCCTTGCCGATCGGCGTGCGGCTCGCGGCGACGATATATGCGTCTTGCAATTGCTTTGCCATGTGTGATTCTCCGCTTAATTGCGCACCGGCTTGCCGGTCTGCAGCATGCCCATGATCCGTTCCTGCGTCTTCTGCGTGCCGAGCAGGTCGACGAACGCGCGCCGTTCGAGTTGCAGCAGCCATTCCTCGTCGACGAGGCTGCCCGCTTCGACGTCGCCGCCGCACACCGCCTCGGCGATGCGGCTCGCGATCAGGAAATCGTGCTCGCTGATGAAACGGCCGTCGCGCATGTTGACGAGCGAGGCTTTGATCGTCGAGATCGCCGAGCGGCCCGCGACCGGCACCTGAGTCGCGCGCAGCGGCGCACGGTAACCGGATGCGGCCAACGCGCGCGCTTCCTTCTTCGCCACGTCGAGCAGTTCGAACACGTTGAAGACGATCGTGTCGGACGGCTTCAGATAGCCCATCGCGCGGGCGTCGAGCGCGGAAGCCGAGACCTTCGCCATCGCCGCGTTTTCGAACGATTTCTGCAGGAACTTCAGCAGATCGCTGGTCGCGCCGACCTGGCTTGCCGCTTCGGCCGCGCGCAACGCCGCTTCCTTCAGACCGCCGCCTGCCGGCACGAGACCCACGCCGACTTCGACGAGCCCCATATAGCTCTCGATGTGCGCGACCCGTTTCGCGCTATGCAGCGCAAGCTCGCAGCCGCCGCCGAGCGCGATGCCCGAGATCGCCGCAATGACCGGCACGTTCGCGTACTTCACGCGCAGCATGCCCTGCTGGAATTTCTTCACGAACGGCTCGATACCCTTCGCACCGCCCATCATGAACGCGGGCATCGCTTCTTCGAGATTCGCGCCCGCCGAGAACGGACCGCCCGGCGTGCCGAGTTTCAGCGAGGTCGGCTGCCACACGACGAGGCCCTTGTAGTCCTGCTCGGCCAGTTCGATCGCCTGCACGATGCCGTCGATCACCGACGGTCCGATCGTGTTCATCTTGCTCTTGAACGAGAGGATCAGGACGTCGTTCTCGCCCGCGCGGTCGTCGACCCATGCGCGCACCGCCTCGGTCTCGAACAGCGTCTTGCCGTAGGTCTTCGGATCGGCGCCGGTTTCGCCGACGAGCGGCGCGCGGAACACCTGCCTCCTGTACACGTCGAGCGACGAGCGCGGCACGAAGCTCTGCGTGGCCGGCGACCACGAACCTTCGGCCGTATGCACGCCGCCCTTTTCGGCGACCGCGCCTTCGAGCACCCACGACGGCAGCGGCACGTTGGCGAGCCCCTTGCCCGCCGCGATGTCTTCCTGCACCCACTCGGCAACCTGCTTCCAGCCGGCCGTCTGCCAGCCTTCGAACGGGCCTTCGTTCCAGCCGAAGCCCCAGCGGATCGCGAGGTCGACGTCGCGCGCGTTATCCGCGATCGACTCCAGATGCACGGCGATGTAGTGATAGACGTCGCGGAAGATCGACCACAGGAACTGCGCCTGCGGGTGCTGCGTTTCGCGCAGCAGCTTCAGACGCTCGGCAGCGGGACGCTTGAGAATGCGGCCGACGATGTCGTCCGCCTTCGCACCACCCTCGACGTACTCGCCCGTCTTCGGGTCGAGCACCTTGATCGCCTTGCCTTCCTTGCGGTAGAAGCCCGCGCCGGTCTTCTGGCCGAGCGCGCCCTGCTTCACGAGTTCGGCCAGCACGGCCGGCGTTTCGTAGACCGGGAAGAACGGGTCGTCGGGCAGCGTGTCCTGCATCGTCTTGATGACGTGCGCCATCGTGTCGAGACCGACCACGTCGGCGGTGCGGAACGTCGCCGACTTCGCGCGGCCGAGGCGCGCGCCGGTCAGGTCGTCCACTTCGTCGAAACGCAGGCCGAACTTCGCAGCCTCGGTCATGACCGCGAGGATCGAGAAAATGCCGACGCGGTTCGCGATGAAATTCGGTGTGTCTTTCGCCCGCACGACGCCCTTGCCGACCACGCTGGTCAGGAACGTTTCGAGCTGGTCGAGAATTTCGGGGCGCGTCGTCGCGGTCGGGATCAGCTCGACCAGATGCATGTAGCGCGGCGGATTGAAGAAGTGCACGCCGCAGAAGCGCGCCTTCAGGTCGTCCGCGAAACCTTCGGAGAGTGCCGTGATCGACAGGCCCGAGGTGTTGGTCGCGAAGATCGCGTTCGCGCCGATATGCGGTGCAACCTTCCTGTACAGGTCGTGCTTCCAGTCCATGCGTTCGGCGATCGCTTCGATCACGACGTCGCATTCGGCGAGCTTTTCGATGTCGTCGTCATAGTTGGCCGGCTGGATGTATTGCGCGTCGTCCTTCACGCCGAACGGCGCCGGCGACAGCTTCTTCAGATTCTCGATCGCCTTCAGCGCGATGCCGTTTTTCGGGCCTTCCTTGGCAGGCAGGTCGAACAGCAGCACGGGCACCTTGGCGTTGATGAGGTGCGCCGCGATCTGTGCGCCCATCACGCCGGCGCCGAGCACGGCGACCTTGCGAATGATCAGATTGCTCACGTCGTTTCTCCGGGAATTGATGCGGTGTCGCGAAGCTTCAGCGGCGCTTCGCGCGAGGTTTGTCTCGGTGGGTCTTTAGCTGGGTCTTTCGCTGTTTTTTGCGATACATCCCGCGTGCAGTTCGAACGAGGCGTCGCGCATCCGGCACGCGCGCCCGCCTCGCTCGTTTTCAGCGCGAGCGTCAGAACAACGCTTCGTCGACTTCCATCATCGACTTCGAACCGGCGCGCGCCTGGCGGATCGTCATCGCCGTTTCGGGCAGCAGCCTGGCGAAGTAGAAGCGCGCGGTGGCGAGCTTCGCCTTGTAGAACGAATCGCCCGATGCTTCCCTGTCGAGCGCGATACGCGCCATGCGCGCCCAGAAGTACGAGAACACCAGATGGCCGACCGTGCGCAGATACGGCACGGCCGCGGCGCCGACTTCGTCGGGGTTCTGCATCGCCTTCATGCCGATTTCCATCGTCAGCTTCTGCACCTTTTCGCCGATGTCGGCGAGCGGGTTCACGAACTCCTGCATTTCCGGCTTGATACCTTCGGCCTCGACGAATTCGGCGACGAGCTTGCCGAACTTCTTCATCTTCGCGCCCATGTCGCCGAGCACCTTGCGGCCGAGCAGGTCGAGCGACTGGATGCCGTTGGTGCCTTCGTAGATCATGTTGATGCGCGCATCGCGCACGTACTGCTCCATGCCCCATTCGGCGATGAAGCCGTGGCCGCCGTAAATCTGCATCGCATGATTGGTGCCTTCGAAGGCGTTGTCCGAGAGGAACGCCTTCAGGATCGGCGTGAGCAGCGCGACGAGGTCGGCGGCTTCCTTGCGCTCGGCTTCGTCGGCGTGCGAGAGCTCCTTGTCGATCTGCAGCGCGGCCCAGTACGAGAACGCGCGGCCGGCTTCGGCGTAGGCCTTCTGCGTGAGCAGCATGCGGCGCACGTCCGGATGCACGATGATCGGATCGGCGGCTTTTTCAGGCGCCTTCGGGCCCGTCAGCGAACGCATCTGCAGACGCTCTTTCGCGTACGTGAGCGAATTCTGATAAGCGACTTCGGTGAGGCCGAGGCTCTGCATGCCGACGCCGAGACGCGCGGCATTCATCATCACGAACATCGCGTTCAGGCCTTTGTTCGGCTCGCCGACGAGCCAGCCCTTCGCGTTGTCGAGATTGATCACGCAGGTCGCGTTGCCGTGGATACCCATCTTGTGCTCGATCGAGCCGCACTTCACGCCGTTGCGCTCGCCGGGCTCGCCCGCTTCGTTCGGGATGAACTTCGGCACGATGAAGAGCGATATGCCCTTGGTGCCCTTCGGCGCATCGGGCAGACGCGCGAGCACGAGGTGAACGATGTTTTCCGACAGATCGTGCTCGCCGCTCGAAATAAAAATCTTCGTGCCGCTGATCGCATACGAGCCGTCGCTGTTCGGCTCGGCCTTGGTGCGCAGGATGCCGAGGTCGGTGCCGCAATGCGGCTCGGTCAGACACATCGTGCCGGTCCAGACGCCGGCGACGAGCTTCGGCAGATAGCGCTGCTGCAACTCGGGCGTGCCATGCGCATGCAGACATTCGTACGCGCCGTGCGAGAGGCCCGGGTACATCGTCCACGCCTGATTCGCCGAGTTCAGCATTTCGTAGAGCGCGTTGTTGACGAACGCGGGCAACCCCTGGCCGCCGTATTCCGGATCGCAGCCGAGCGCCGGCCAGCCGGCTTTGACGTATTGCGCATAGGCTTCCTTGAAGCCCTTCGGCGTGGTCACGACGCCGTCGCCGGCGTACGTGCAGCCTTCCTGGTCGCCGCTGTGATTAAGCGGGAACAGCACTTCGGAGCAGAACTTGCCGGCTTCCTCGAGCACCGCGTTGATCGTGTCGGCGTCGAGATCGGCGTGCTTCGGCATTTGCCGGAGTTCGGCTTCGACGTTGAGCAATTCGTGCAACACGAATTGCATGTCGCGCAGCGGCGCGGCGTACTGTCCCATGACTCTCTCCCAAGTTTGACAAAAAGCCAGGCCGTTGGCCGGGTCCGTGAACGGACCTCTTGCGCCGCGCGATTCCAGGAAGTCCTGGCGACGCGGCTAACGGCTTTCGCTCTGATACGAATCAATCAGTTTTTCCAGCGCGGCCCACGTGAGACGCACCGCATCGGGCAGATGCAGGAAGCGCGCGTCGTGATGCAGGCCGAGCGTGACGCTATACAGTTCGAACAGCATCAGTTGCGGATCGGTATCGGCACGCAGATGCCCTTCGTCCATTGCCTGCGAAATCGCGCGCGTGAGCGCCGCACGCCAGATCGTCACGCTCGACACCAGTTGCTCGCGCACCTGGCTATCCGCGCGATCGTCGTATTCGACGGCGCCGCTGATATAGATGCACCCGGTCGTGACTTCCTGAATGCGTTTCTCGATCCAGCGGGAAATCATCGCGCGCAACCGCGGCAAACCGCGGGGCTCGCGCAGACTCGGGAAAAACACCTCGTCTTCGAAACGGCGGTGATATTCGCGCACGACCTCGACCTGCAGATCCTCGCGCGACCCGAAATGCGCGAACACACCGCTTTTGCTCATCTGCATACGCTCGGCCAGCAAACCGATGGTGAGACCTTCGAGTCCGTCACGGCTTGCCAGATCGAGTGCTGCATCGAGAATCGCCGCTCGCGTTTGTTCGCCTTTTCGCATAGCTGTTCTTACCGTTCTAATGTGATCGAAATAAAATCGAACGGACGTACTATTATTAAGTGCTGCCGTCCGCGAAACAAGGACTTTATTAGAAACCGGTGTCTAACCAGCGTTCTAATTTTGCGGCTTTCGACAATCAGATCAATCAGATTTTTAGAGGCGTTTGTCTTGAAACGAGGGTTGCCGATCAGCGTATGCGTGTTCTCGTTGCCGGATTCCTGCAAGCAAACCGGCGTGATGGTTGTCGCATCTCGCTGCCTGGCTGTCTCGCTGCTCGATCGCCGCTTCGATTCTCCATTTGATCGCCTCGTCGATTGCCTTCGTGCCCGCTTTTTCTGTCCGTTGCTTCTGTCTGTTGCTTCCAGTGCCTGTTCTATCGCTTCTCCAACCATCGCCGCCCGTCGCCATGATGCAGCAAGCGAGCCGCGCGCTAGTCGTAGCCCCCCACCGTCAACAGCTTCATCGCGACGCGGTAGCTCGTGTACGCGAGCCAGTTCAGCACGCGCACGCGCGCCGGACGCGAGTCGTAGTGCGCTTCGTCGATGGGACGCGCATCCGCGAACGCGCCGAGAATCGCCTCGCGCAAGCCCGCGATCGACGGATCGTTGATGAGCACGACGTTCGCCTCGTTGTTGAGCATCAGGCTCAGCGCGTCGAGATTCGACGAACCCACCGTGCCCCAGCTCGAATCGACCACGGCGACCTTGCCGTGCAGCAGCGTCTTCTCGTATTCGGCGATCTGCACGCCCGCGCGCAGCAACGCGTGATAAAGAAACGGCACCGCGTAATCGAGCGCCTTGAACTCCTTGCGTCCGATGATCAGCTTCACGACCACGCCGCGGCGCGCCGCGACCACGAGCGCGCGGCGCAGCTTGCGCCCCGGCATGAAGTACGGATTCGCCAGCAGGATTTCGCGGCGCGCCTGGCCGATCGCGGCCAGATACGCCTTCTCGATCGCGCGGCGGTTGATGAGGTTGTCGCGCGCGACGAAAGCCACGCACGGCTCGCCGGCCGCCCACAACTCCTTGTTGCGGCGCCGCCGACGCCGCCGCAGACTGCCGAGCGAAGCGGTATCGTGCGGCGTGAGGTCGGGCCTCATCGATTCGAGCGACCGATGCCCGACGCGAATGCGCCGCCACTGCACCTCGAACGCTTCGTGCACATCGATAACGACAGGCCCCTGCAATTCGACCGCAAAATCCCAGCGCCGGTACGGCAGCTTCTCGCCGTTGTTGTCGTAGTCGTCGACGATATTGATGCCGCCGCAATAGGCGTATTGATCGTCGATCACCGCGAGCTTGCGGTGCGTGCGCGAAAAGCCGAAGCGGCCGAACAGATGCGGGTTGTAGATGCGATGCTCGATGCCGCCCGCCGGCCATGGCTCGAACATCTTCAGACGCGCAGTGCCGACGCCGTCGGTAATCACGCGCACCCTGACACCGCGCGCAGCAGCGCGCAGCAACGCTTCGTTGACGTCCTGGCCAGCTTCGTCGTCGCAGAAGATGTAGGTTTCGAGCATGACGTCGCGCTGCGCGGCGTCGATGCGCGCGATCAGCGCGCTGAAGAACTCGTCGCCGGAGCGCAGCAGCCTGACCTCGTTGTGACTGGTGAAGCGGTAGCGCTGCCAGTAACGGCGGCCGAGCAGCGTGTGGCGCAGTCGGGCGAAACGGCCCGCGCCGCCTGCGCTCACTGGCCACGCTCCCCGGCCTGTGAACCGGCTGAATGCGCGGCAAGCCGGCGTGGCAGTTGCAGGATCGCATCGGCATTCGAGGACGAAAAACAGCGCGAGGCGGCTTCTTCATACGGCAGCCACACAAACGCGGTGTGCTCGCGCGGCGCAAGCGTCACGTCGATCTGCCCAGGCACCCGCAGGCTGAACCAGTGCTCGGTGTTGCGGACCACGCCCGCTTCGTAGCGATGGCGGAATTCCGGATAAATCTCGTATTCGATCGAGTAGCGCCAGTCGACGAGCGCACTATGCGGCACGAGCGCGCCGCCGATCATGATGCCAGTCTCCTCGCCGACTTCGCGCACCGCCGTTTCGGCGAGCGGCTCGTCGAGCCGGTCTTTCGAGCCCGTGACCGACTGCCAGAACCCCGCATGATCGGCGCGCTCGATCAGCAGCACGTCGAGCGCGGGCGTATGAATGACGACGAGCACGGAGTGCGGAATTTTCGGCGGTTTCGGCATGATCTGAAAACTGGGCGCGCCGACGCGCGCGGTACATGTCGGATGACAGTCGAAAGTGCCTCGAAAGCGGTGACCTCACTGTAACGCAAAAAACCAAAAAGGCGCTGCGGTGTGATTCACCTCAGCGCCTTTTTTACAGGACTTGCGTGGCCGCCCGCGAGCGGCCCACGCGATGCGGACCCGGCTTACGCCTTCGGCTCCGGCGTACGCAGACGAATGTGCAGCTCGCGCAGCTGGCGCTCGTCGACTTCGCTCGGCGCCTGCGTGAGCAGACACTGCGCGCGTTGCGTCTTCGGGAACGCGATCACGTCGCGGATCGAGTCGGCGCCGGCCATCATCGTGACGATGCGGTCCAGACCGAACGCGATACCGCCGTGCGGCGGCGCGCCGTATTGCAGCGCGTCGAGCAGGAAGCCGAACTTGGCCTGCGCTTCTTCCGCATTGATCTTGAGCGCGCGGAACACCTTGCTCTGCACTTCCTCGCGGTGGATACGCACAGAGCCGCCGCCGATTTCCCAGCCGTTCAGCACCATGTCGTAAGCCTTCGCGAGGCAGCGTGCCGGATCGGTTTCGAGGTATTCGAGATGCTCGTCCTTCGGGCTCGTGAACGGGTGATGCGCGGCCACGTAGCGGTTGTCTTCCTCGTCGTATTCGAACATCGGGAAGTCGACCACCCACAGCGGCTTCCAGCCCGCTTCGACGAGACCGTTGGCCTTGCCGAACTCCGAATGACCGATCTTCAGACGCAGCGCGCCGAGGCTGTCGTTCACGACCTTCGCGCGATCGGCCGCGAAGAAGATGATGTCGCCGTCCTGCGCGCCGGTGCGCTCGACGATCGCCTTGAGCGCTTCGTCGTGCAGGTTCTTGACGATCGGGCTTTGCAGACCGTCACGGCCCTTCGCCACTTCGTTGACCTTGATCCACGCGAGACCCTTGGCGCCGTAGATGCGCACGAATTCCGTGTAGCTGTCGATGTCGCCGCGCGAAAGCTCGCCGCCCTTCGGCACGCGCAGCGCCGCGACGCGGCCGTCCTTCGTGTTGGCCGGCGTGCTGAACACCTTGAAGTCGACGTCCTTGACCGCGTCGGTCAGGTCGGTGAATTCGAGCTTCACGCGCAGGTCCGGCTTGTCCGAGCCGAAGCGGCGCATTGCTTCCGAGTACTCCATGACTGGGAACTTCGCGTCGAGCTCGACGCCGATCGTCTGCTTGAACACGTGGCGGATCATCGCCTCGAACAGATCGCGGATTTCCTGTTCCGACAGGAACGAGGTTTCGCAGTCGATCTGCGTGAATTCCGGCTGACGGTCGGCGCGCAGGTCTTCGTCGCGGAAGCACTTGACGATCTGGTAGTAGCGGTCGAAGTTCGCGACCATCAGCAGCTGCTTGAACAGCTGCGGCGACTGCGGCAGCGCGAAGAACTGGCCCGGGTTCGTACGCGACGGCACGAGGTAGTCGCGCGCGCCTTCCGGCGTGCTCTTGGTCAGCATCGGCGTTTCGATGTCGATGAAGCCCTGCTCGTCGAGATACTTGCGCGCCTCGATCGCGACGCGGTAGCGCAGACGCAGGTTGTGCTGCATCTGCGGGCGGCGCAGGTCGAGCACGCGGTGCGTGAGACGCGTGGTTTCCGAGAGGTTGTCGTCGTCGAGCTGGAACGGCGGCGTGACCGAGGCGTTCAGCACGATCAGCTCGTGGCACAGCACTTCGATCTTGCCGCTCTTGAGCGCGGCATTGGTCGTGCCTTCAGGACGGCTGCGCACGACACCCTTGATCTGCAGGCAGAACTCGTTGCGCACGCCTTCGGCGGCCTTGAACATGTCCGCGCGGTCCGGGTCGCAGACGACCTGAACGAGCCCTTCGCGATCGCGCAGGTCGATGAAGATGACGCCGCCATGGTCGCGGCGGCGGCTTACCCAGCCGCACAGCGAGACGGATTGGCCCAGCAGTTCTTCGGTCACCAGACCGCAGTATTGAGATCTCATCGACATGATGTTTGTCTTTCGTTTTGCATTGGTTGAACGGCGCGCCGCAGTGGGACACTGCCTGAAACTCTGCGCGCCGGCATTACAGCGGAGGCTCGACGGTCGTGCGGGGCACGGGCGCCGGCGGCGGCGCGGAAGGCGCCACGACGCCCATCGAGACGATGTACTTGAGCGCAGCGTCGACGGTCATGTCGAGCTCGATCACTTCGCTTTTAGGCACCATCAGGAAGAAGCCGGACGTCGGGTTCGGCGTAGTCGGCACATAGACGCTGACGTAATCTTCTTTCAGGTGATTGACCACGTCGCCGCCCGGAATCCCGGTCAGAAACGCAATCGTATAGGAACCGCGGCGCGGATACTCGATCAGCAGGGCCTTGCGGAACGCGTTGCCGCTGCTCGAGAGCAGCGTGTCGGACACCTGCTTGACGCTCGTGTAGATCGGGCCGACCACCGGGATGTGCGCGACCAGCAGCTCCCACCACTTCACGAGCTTCTGCCCGATGAAATTCTGCGTCAACAGCCCGACGATAAAGATGAACGCGAGCGTAAGCACCGCGCCGAGGCCGGGCAGGCGATAGCCGATCGCGCGCTCGGGCTGCCAGGAGGTGGGCAGCAGGAGCAGCGTCTGGTCCATCGTGCCGATGATCAGACCGAGCACCCACAGTGTGATGGCCAGAGGCACCAGCACCAGCAGGCCGGTCAGGAACACCGATTTGAGCGTCGCTTTTTTCGTCGTCATGTGTACCGCCAGAAAGCCACGCGAGTCGAAGTCCGACCCACGGTAGATGCGCCGCCCGCGAAGGCGGCAGTCTCACTAGGCGTTGCCGGAGCCGCTCGTGCCGGCCGCGGCGGCCGGAGCGGCGGTGGTTGCGGCCGTAGAGGCCGCGGGGGCCGCCGATGCGGCGGCTGTTGCCGGAGCCGCATCGGGTTTGGCGGCATTGTTGGCTTCCGACGCAGCCGGCGCGCTCGTGCCGCCGCTACCGCCGCGAAAATCGGTCACGTACCAGCCGGAGCCCTTCAACTGGAAGCCGGCGGCGGTGAGCTGCTTGCTAAACGTGTCTTTCCCACACTCGGGACACTGCGTCAACTGGGGATCGCTCATCTTCTGGAGCACATCCTTCCCGAAGCCGCATGACCCGCAACGATAAGCGTAGATCGGCATGATCCTTTCCTACTCCAAATCCCTACTGAAATCTTGTAAACGCTTGCAAAGCCTTGAATTATAGCCGCAAACGGTAAGCGCTCCCCGCATTTCGGGAGCCGATGCGCGCCGCGCGCCGCCATCGCGCCAGATGGGGGCGACCCGCGACACTCTCAAGAGCGCGCCCGTGCCGCGCGCGCCACGGCGTCCGTCCTTACGCGCGACGCCGCCAGTTGAGCCAGCGCTCACGTCCGGAGAATACGGCGATCGAATCGGCCACCGCCTCGTCTTCGATCAGCTCGAAGTGCGGCGTGAGCAGCGCGTCGAGTTCGCCGCGCTCGACGCCGAACGGCGGCCCCTTCGGCGTCGCGCCGATGAAAAAGAACCCCGCGAGCAGCGCGCCGGCCGGCAGCAATTCGGCCATCCGGCGCACGTAGTCGCCACGGCGCGCGGGCGGCAAGGCGCAGAAAAACGCGCGCTCATAAATCCATGCCGGCGTGAACGGCGGCTCGTAGGCGAAGAAATCCGCCTGCTCGACCAGTTGCGCATGCTGCGCGCCCAACTGCTCGCGCGCGGCCGCGACGGCGGCCGGCGAGAAGTCGATCGCGCGCACCGGATTGCCCTGCTGGGCGAGCCAGAGCGCTTCGTACGCGCTGCCGCAGCCCGGAATCAGCACCGCGGCGTCGCGATGCCGTGCGGCGAACGCGCGGAACGCCGCCGGCACGCCCGCCTGATCCCACGGCGTGAAACGGCGCTCGAAGCGTTCGTCCCAGAACTCGGGCGAGTTGGGATCGCGGCTCGAAAAATCGGGCACGGGGGGTTGGGTCGGATCGCTCATCGAATGCCTCGTACGGGTTGTGCGCTCGGCGGCAGGCAGCCGGCCGCCTCATCCACCATAGGCGAGCACCAGAAACGCCCGCGCCAGCACCGCGCCGACGCCGACCGCCGCGCCGAACAGCAGCAGGCCTTGCAGCAGACGGTTGGTGCGCTTCTGCTCGAGCAGAATCTGGCGAATCACGTCGTCGTTCGCGCCACCGGCCGGGTGATGCCGCTCGGCGAGCATGTTATGGACGAGGCGCGGCAACTGCGGCAGCGTCTTGCTCCATTGCGGCGCCTCGATCTTCAGGCGCTCGAACCAGCCGCGCAGGCCGATCTGCTCGTTCATCCAGCGTTCGAGATAGGGCTTCGCGGTTTTCCACAGGTCCAGTTCCGGATCGAGCGAACGGCCCAGCCCTTCCACGTTCAGCATGGTCTTCTGCAGCAGCACCAGCTGCGGCTGGATTTCGACGTTGAAGCGCCGCGACGTGGAGAACAGGCGCATCAGCACCTGGCCGAGCGAAATGTCCTTCAGCGCGCGATCGAAATACGGCTCGCACACCGCGCGGATCGCGCTTTCGAGTTCCTCGACGCGCGTCGTCGGCGGCACCCAGCCCGACTCCAGATGCAGCGTCGCGACGCGGTGGTAGTCGCGCTTGAAGAACGCGAGGAAGTTCTGCGCGAGGTAGTTCTTGTCGAAGTCCGACAGCGCACCGATGATGCCGAAGTCGAGCGCGATATAGCGGCCGAAGTGCGCCGGGTCGAGACTCACCTGAATGTTGCCCGGGTGCATGTCGGCGTGGAAAAAGCCGTCGCGGAACACCTGGGTGAAGAAAATCTCGACGCCTTCGCGCGCGAGCTTCGGAATGTCGACGCCGGCCGCCCGCAGCGTCTCGACCTGGCTGATCGGCACGCCGATCATGCGCTCCATGACCAGCACCGTGGGCGTGCAGAACTCCCAGTACATTTCCGGCACGAGCAGCAGATCGAGCCCCTGAAAGTTGCGCCGCAACTGGCTGCCGTTAGCTGCCTCGCGCATCAGGTCGAGTTCGTCGTGCAGGTATTTGTCGAATTCGGCGACCACCTCGCGCGGCTTCAGGCGCTTGCCGTCGGCCCACAGACGCTCGGCCCACACGGCGATGTCGCGCAGCAGCGCGAGGTCAGAGTCGATCACCGGCAGCATGTTCGGGCGCAGCACCTTCACCGCCACGGCCTTGCCCGCATGCTGGCCGGCCTTCACCTTGGCGAAGTGAACCTGCGCGATCGACGCGCTCGCGACCGGCACCCGCTCGAAGTCGTCGAACAGCTCGTCGACCGGCGCGCCGAGCGACTTCTCGACGATCCCGATCGCGACCGCCGAATCGAACGGCGGCACCTGGTCCTGCAGCTTCGCGAGTTCGTTGGCGATGTCGACCGGCAGCAGATCGCGGCGCGTGGACAACACCTGGCCGAACTTGACGAAGATCGGCCCGAGGCTTTCGAGCGCGAGCCGCAGACGCACGCCCGGCGGGTCGTCGAACTTGCGGCCGATCGTCGTGATACGCAGCAGCAGACGCACGCGCCGGTCGTTGATGCGGCTCAGCATCATTTCGTCGAGGCCGAAGCGGATGACCGTGAAAAATATCTTGAGAAAACGCAGAAAACGCATGGTGTGGCCCGGTGACTAGCGCGTGCCGCGCAACGTGGCGGCGGCGCCCGGCGCATGCGCGCCACGGGCTTCGACCTTCTGTTCGAGACGCTCGATACGTTTTTCGACGCGCGCCAGGGCATCGCGCGCACGCGCCAGTTCGACGTTGAAGTCGTCGAGCGCGGCGCGGCGCACCAGCTGCGGATTCTCGTCGAGCAGATACTCGGCGGCGGTGTCGAGCAGGTTGCGGCCGGTGCGCTGCACGTGCTCGCCGACCGAACGCACGAGCGAGGCGATACGCCAGGCCGGACCGTCGCCAATCAGTTTCGCGAGGTCTTCCTCGGGCTCCCAGCGCAGATGCTCGGCGAGCTTGGCGATCACGGTCGCGAACTCGGCATCGCCCTCGATCTTCACGTGCTTCATCACCGCGGCCTGACCGCCTTGCACGAAGGCCGGCAATGCGTCGGACGGCACCGAGATCGTCACGTCGAAGCGAGGCGCGTCGGCCTCGCCGAGCGTGCCCAGATAGCCGTCCGGCTGCACCAGCAGCGACAGCACGACAGGCGGACATGACAGGCAGGCGGTCTTGCCCGCATAAGGGGCGAGGCGCTCGCGGGCCCACGATTCGCGGGCGAGCAGATGATTGACAGCAGCAGCGAAGGGCTTGGCGGCAAGGGTCATCGAAAGTGGCAAGAAAAAACCCGCGCGAGCGAGGTGCTTGCGCGGGCTCCTATTGTAACGTCCGTTCGCTTCACAGCCTGCCTGGCCGAACGGCCAATGTGATGCGACTGGCCGGCGCGCGGCGTGCCGGCCGCCGGCCTGGTCGAGAGACGGCGGGACGCCGTGCTCCCGCAGTTGCCTCAGTGCTGCTCGACCTGCTGGATGCCGGCAAGCAGCCAGCCCTCGCCGGGACGGTGTGCCTTCGACAGATTCCAGACCTCGACGAACGGCTCGGCCGCCGCGCCCGGTTCCTCGCGAATCAGGCCGGAGAAGCGCACGCTCGCGAAATACTCGGTCGCGCGTTCCTCGATGTCGAGCAGTTCGGCATTCAGCTGCACCACGTCGGTCTGGTTCGCCTGCGTGCCGCGCGCCGCGAGATCGACGCGCACTTCGGCGAACATTTCCGGCGTCGTGAATTCGCGGATGTCCTCGACGTTGCCGACGTCCCATGCGGCCTGCAGGCGCACGAAATAGACCTTCGCGTTACGCAGGAACGCTTCCGTATCGAAGCCGGCCGGCACCGACGGCGCCGCGCCGACAGACGGCGTAGCGAGCGGATTACCTTGCGGTTCGAGATATGAACCGGCGGGCGGCGCACTGTAGCGCGGCTCCTGCGCGTAGCCGGTGTTGCCGGCATTCAGCGAGGGCGCCGTGCCCGCGTACGCCGGCTGCGACGCATCGCGCTTGCGGCCGGTAAAGCGGCGGATCAGCCAGATCACGGCCATCGCGATCAGCGCGATCACGATCACGTTGGCGAACATGCCGGCGAACGCCTCGCCGAGCCCGAAATGCGACAGCAACGCGGCGATGCCGAGGCCGGCCGCGAGACCGGCGATCGGCCCGAGCCAACGATTGCGGTTCGGCGCGGCGGGCGGTGTAGGAGTGGTTGCGGGCGCCGGTTGCGCACGCTGCTGCGTGGCCTGATTGCTCTGCGCCGGTTGCGACGGCGGCGGCGTCTGACGTTGCTGCAGGCTATTCGATTGGCGGCCGATGCTGCGGCCGCCGCCCATGCGGCGCGCTTCCGCGTCGAGGGAAGCGAGGGAGCCGGCCACGAGCAGACCGACCATTGCGATCAGTCCGATTCTTCTCGCCAGCGCCCCCTTAACCTTACGAGCAGATAACAAATTCGAATCGGACATTTCATATTTCCTTTAAAAATCGATGGGTTAGGAACCCTAGTACTTGGTCCCCACATGTAAAGCTACCACGCCAGCTGACAAATTGTAATATTTGACGCCATCGAGGCCGGCTTGTTCCATCATCGTTTTCAAAGTTTCCTGGTCTGGATGCATGCGGATCGATTCCGCCAGGTACTGGTAGCTGTCTGCGTCTTTGGCGAAGCGCTCGCCGAGCCACGGCAGCACCTTGAACGAGTAGAGATCATAGAACTTCTTGAGCGGGTCCCACACCTTCGAGAACTCCAGCACGAGCAGCCGCCCGGCCGGTTTCAGCACACGGCGCATTTCCGCGAGCGCGACGTCCTTGTGGGTCATGTTGCGCAAGCCGAACGCCACGGTCACGACGTCGAAGTAGTTGTCGGGAAACGGAATTTTCTCGGCGTCGCAGAGCAGCGTCGGCGTGACGATGCCCTTGTCGATCAGCCGGTCGCGGCCCACGCGCAGCATCGATTCGTTGATGTCGGTGTGCCACACCTCGCCGCTCTCGCCGGCCTGCTTCGCGAACGCCTTCGACAGGTCGCCCGTGCCGCCCGCGATGTCGAGCACCCGGTAGCCCGGCCGCACGTTCGCCTGGGCGATCGTGAACATCTTCCACGCGCGGTGCAATCCGCCCGACATCAGGTCGTTCATCAAGTCGTAGTTGGCGGCCACCGAGTGGAACACCCCCGCCACCTTCTGCGCCTTGTCCTGTTCGTCGACCGATTGAAAGCCGAAGTGGGTTTTGCTCATCGCGCTCGTCCTTTCGCGTGTTCTTGAATGTTGCGCCGCTCGCGCGGCGTTCGGGGCGAATGGTATCAGTGACAGTGGCCGTGCGCAGCCGCCGCCGGAACCATCGGCGTATCGCGATCGACGCCGGCCGCCGCCAGTCTGGCGAGATACGCGCGCCAGAGTTCATCCTGACGCACGGCCATGTCATGCAGCAGATCCCACGAATAAATGCCGGTGGAATGGCCGTCCGAGAACGTGGGCTGCAACGCGTAATTGCCGACGCCTTCAATCATCGTGATCGTCACGTCGCGCTTGCCGGTCTGCAAGGTTTCCTGGCCGGGCCCGTGGCCCTGCACTTCCGCCGACGGCGAATACACGCGCAGCAGTTCGAACGGCAGGCGATACGATTCGCCGTTCGCGTACTGCAATTCGAGCACGCGCGACTTCGAATGCACGACGACGCCGGTCGGCACCGGGGTCTCGGGAGTCAATCCGCTCATCATGGTCTCATATAGAAAACGCCGGGCCGCGCCGGCCTTTCGCCCATTGGGGCATAAGCCTCGCGCGGCGACCGGTCAATCACGCCCGGGGAGGTTCAGCCGAGCGCCTGCTCGATTTCCTGCCGCACCGCTTCGCGCAGCAGCGTTGCCTGCGCGCGACGCGACGACAGCATCGCTTCGGACACCGTGCGCTGGCGCGGCGCCCAGATCGGCAGCGGAAAATGCGCGTCGTTCGAATAACGCGGGATCACATGCCAGTGCACATGCGGCACCTGGTTGCCGAGGCTCGCCAGGTTCACCTTCACCGGCTGCATCACGCGCCGGATCGCGCGCTCGACCGCGTAGACCGCCTGCATCACGCGGTCGCGCTCGCTGGCCGACAGGTCCGAAAATTCGGCCACGTGCGCGTTCCAGATCACCCGGCAAAAGCCCGGGTAATCGTGTTCGTCGGCGAGGACGACCCGCAGCGAGTCGTCCTGCCACAGCACATCGCCACCGTCTTCACGGCAAAAAACGCAGTCCATCGTCGTCCTCGGCAGAAATCGTGGGTCGTGCCATTAAACCAGCACGCGCTCGATTCCGCCATTGTTCGCCCGTTGAACGTAATCCGCCATCCAGTTCTCGCCGAGCACGTGGCGCGCCATTTCCACCACGATGTAGTCCGCTTCCGTCCCCGCGTCTTCGTTGTAGCGCGACAGCCCTTGCAGGCACGACGGGCAGCTCGTGAGGATCTTCACGTCGGTCGCGCCCGCGTTGCCGTGATTAGGCTGCGGAGCGGCGCCGGCCGTCAGCGCCGAGCCGTTCGGCGCGCCGGCCGATGCATTGGCCGGGTCGAGCGCGTTCGCGCCCGCGTCGGCCACGACCGGAATGCCGCGCAGCTTGGCCGCGCCCTTGCGGATTTCCTCTTCCTTGCGGAAACGCACCTGGGTCGAGATGTCGGGACGCGTAACCGCCAGCGTGCCCGACTCGCCGCAGCAGCGATCGTTCTTCTCGATCCTGTAGCCGTCGTGCTCCGAACCCATCAGCTGATTGACGAGCTTGACCGGGTCGATCGTCTTGATCGGCGTGTGGCACGGGTCGTGGTACATGTAGCGCACGCCGTTCACGCCATCGAGCCTGATGCCCTTCTCCAGCAGAAACTCGTGGATGTCG
>NZ_JAAGPS010000089.1:0-31870 GCF_017105025.1 Paraburkholderia sp. Ac-20336
TGCCGCTCACGCCTTCGCCGCGTGTTGCCGTATCACGGCCGCCTGCGCCGCCACGGCGGTTGCGGTTGCGATCGCCGCCACGTTCGCCGGTGCGCTCACCGCGCTCCGTACGCTCGCCGCGTTGCGGACGGGCCTGCTGCTTGTCGGTCGTGGCCGGCGCGGCCGGTGCCGGAACAGCCGGCTGCATGCCGAACAGATTCTTCAGCCAGCCGATGAAGCCGCCGCTCGCCGGCGTCACCGCGACCGGAGCCGGGGCGGCCGCTGGGCGGACCGGCGCGCTCGGCGCCGGCTTCTCGGGCGTGATGCCCTTGACCGCCGCTTCCTGCTTCGGCTTCACTTCCTCGGCGCGTTTGCTGTAGCCGGTTTCCGATTCGAGTTCGCGGGCCGCTTCTTCGGCCATCTTCCACGATGCGCGCGGATCGTCGAGGCGCGCGTCGTCGTGACGCAGACGTTCGAGCTTGTAGTGCGGCGTGTCGAGGTGCTTGTTCGGGATCAGCACGACATTGACCTTGAAACGCGACTCGATCTTGTTGATTTCGGCGCGCTTCTCGTTCAACAGGAAGGCGGTCACTTCGACCGGCACCTGGCAGTGGATCGCCGCGGTGTTTTCCTTCATCGCTTCTTCCTGAATGATCCGCAGCACTTGCAGCGCGGACGATTCGGTATCGCGGATATGGCCCGTGCCGTTACAGCGCGGGCACGTGACGTGGCTGCCTTCCGACAGGGCCGGGCGCAGACGCTGGCGCGACAGTTCCATCAGGCCGAAGCGCGAGATCTTGCCCATCTGCACGCGGGCGCGGTCGTGCTTGAGCGCGTCTTTCAGACGCTGCTCGACTTCGCGCTGGCTCTTGGCCGATTCCATGTCGATGAAGTCGATCACGATCAGGCCGCCCAGGTCGCGCAGACGCAGCTGGCGGGCGACTTCGTCGGCGGCTTCGAGGTTCGTGCGCGCGGCCGTTTCCTCGATGTCCGCGCCCTTGGTCGCGCGCGCCGAGTTCACGTCGATCGCGACGAGCGCTTCGGTGTGGTCGATCACGATCGCGCCGCCCGACGGCAGCGGCACCGTGCGCGAGTACGCGGTTTCGATCTGGTGCTCGATCTGGAAGCGCGAGAACAGCGGCACGTCGTCGTGGTAGCGCTTCACCTTGCCGACGTTGTCCGGCATCACGATGTCCATGAAGGCGCGCGCCTGGTCATGGATTTCGGTCGTATCGATCAGGATTTCGCCGATATCGGGCTGGAAGTAATCGCGAATCGCGCGGATCACGAGGCTCGATTCGAGATAGATCAGCATCGGCTGGCCGGCCGTGCCGCTTTGCGACGCGGCTTCGATCGCGCGCCACAACTGCATCAGGTAGTTCAGGTCCCACTGCAGCTCTTCGGCGCTGCGGCCGATGCCGGCCGTACGCGCGATGATGCTCATGCCTTCCGGCAGTTGCAGCTGCGCCATGGTTTCGCGCAGTTCCTGACGGTCGTCGCCCTCGATCCGGCGCGACACGCCGCCGCCGCGCGGGTTGTTCGGCATCAGCACCAGATAGCGGCCGGCGAGCGAGATGAACGTGGTCAGGGCCGCGCCCTTGTTGCCGCGCTCTTCCTTTTCGACCTGGACGATCAGTTCCTGACCTTCCTTCAGCGCGTCCTGGATGCGTGCGGAACGCATGTCGACGCCGTCGCGGAAGTACTGGCGGGCGACTTCCTTGAACGGCAGGAAGCCGTGGCGGTCTTCGCCGTAGTTGACGAAGCAGGCTTCGAGCGACGGCTCGATGCGCGTGATGATGCCTTTGTAAATATTGCCTTTGCGCTGTTCGCGGCCGGCGGTTTCGATGTCGATATCGATGAGTTTTTGCCCATCGACGATGGCGACGCGCAGTTCTTCCTGCTGCGTCGCGTTGAACAACATTCGTTTCATTGAACGACTCCAGAGCAGCCTCGCCGGCCCAGCTGCGCGGTTGTCAGTCGCGAGAGCAAAGAGGGCAGGCGTGCCGCGTCTTATTGTGTTTTCACAAGCACGCTGGAGCGGGAAAAATGGCGGGAGAATTGCCTGAGAAGGGCCCGGCCCGTCAAAAATGGGCGCGGTGCCGCAGGGCACATGCGAACACGGCTTCAAATAATGACCCGACACGCCGCGGGTTCTGCCGGCCGACCTTCATCAGCCTTCGTTCTGCCTTGCCGGTGCGCCAACCAGGCGCGCGGGCAGAGGCCGAAAGCTGCGGTCAAGCCGCAGCGGGAAGTTCGCGCAGGCGGCGCGTCTTTTCCTGCTGGGGGTGTCTCGCCTCATTTTGACGTCGCCATGTCTTGTACTTTCTACAAGACGCCTTGGGCGCACGCCGTATTTTCGCGACTTGCAGCTTCGTACAGCAGGGCGTCATGCCACCCGAAACGCGAAGCTGGAAGTTAAATTCTTTTTTACCAAATTTCCGTTACCGTCGAAGCCGACCTTGACCGAACGCGCCTGTGGGCGCCGTCCCTGCCGGGTGCGGACTTCGTGCGTGCAACTTGTTGCATCTCATTTTCAGGGTGAGCAACCAGACCCCGGCGCAAGTAAAATAACGGTTTATCGCTTGCGCTCGCGCAATCCACCTGCAATCCGGACGCTGTGCGGACACTGCGCCGGCCGCCGCGGACTGCTGGGCAAATTATATTCAGAATGAAAGAGTTAGGCAAAACATCCCAGAGACCGGTTGCAAGCGCGGTGGCGAGCGACCAGGTTTCGCTGATCGAAATCGACGACGGCTCGGCCGGCCAGCGCATCGACAACTTCCTGCTGCGCGTCTGCAAGGGCGTGCCGAAGAGCCATATTTACCGCATCCTGCGCAGCGGCGAAGTGCGTGTGAACAAGGGGCGGATCGACGCGCAATACCGGCTCGAACTCGGCGACCTCGTGCGTGTGCCGCCGATCCGCGTCGCGCAGCAGGGCGAGGCGCCCGCCCATGTGCCGGTGCCGAGCGGCGGTTTCAACATCATTTTCGAAGACGAGCATCTGCTCGTGATCGACAAGCCGGCCGGCGTGGCGGTCCATGGCGGCAGTGGCGTCGCGTTCGGTGTGATCGAGCAGATGCGCGGGGCACGGCCGCAGGCGAAATTCCTCGAACTCGTGCATCGGCTCGATCGCGAGACCTCGGGCATCCTGATGCTTGCGAAAAAACGCGCCGCGCTCGTCAACCTGCACGAGCAGATTCGCGAGAACCAGATGGACAAGCGCTACTACGCGTGCGTCCACGGCGAGTGGGCGGCCGACTGGGGCCGCCGTCGCGCGGTCAAGGCGCCGTTGCACAAGTACATGACGCCGGACGGCGAGCGCCGTGTGCGCGTGCAGCCGGACGGACTCGCGTCGCATACGGTCTTCAACCTCGTCGATCGCTGGCCGGAATACGCGCTGCTCGAAGCCGAACTGAAGACAGGGCGTACGCATCAGATTCGCGTCCATTTGCAGCATCTGGAACTACCGATCGTCGGCGACGCCAAATACGGCGATTTCGCGCTGAACAAGGCGCTTGCGCGCGCCAACGCGAAGCCGGGCCTCAAGCGCATGTTTTTGCACGCGTACCGGCTGAAGCTCGCGCACCCGGCCACCGGCGCGCCTTTGCAGCTGGAAGCGCCGTTGCCGGCCGACTGCCGCGGCTTTATCGCCCAACTCAACGAATTACGCACGGGGTTCGACCCGGAGACGACATCGCATGGCTAGAGAGCAATTTGATCTGATCGTGTTTGACTGGGACGGCACGTTGATGGACTCGACCGTGCATATCACGCGCAGTATCCAGGCGGCGTGCCGCGATATGGGTTTGCCGGTTCCCGCCGACGAAGCCGCGAGTTACGTGATCGGCCTCGGTTTGCGCGACGCGCTGCAACTGGCCGCGCCAACGCTTGATCCGGCCGACTATCCGCGTCTTGCCGAGCGCTATCGCTTTCACTATCTGGTGAAGGATCAGACCACGGAGCTGTTCCCGGGCGTGCGGGAGATGCTGCAGGACTTGCGCGAACAGGGCTATCTGCTCGGCGTGGCGACCGGCAAGAGCCGCGTGGGGCTGAACCGTGCGCTCGACCAGTCGCGCCTGACGAGCCTGTTCGACGGCACCCGCTGCGCCGACGAAACGTTCTCCAAGCCGCATCCGGCGATGCTGCACGAACTGACACGCGAATTGGGGCAGGATACGGTACGCACGGTCATGGTTGGCGACACGACGCATGACCTGCAAATGGCGATCAATGCCGGCGTGGCCGGGATCGGCGTGACTTACGGCGCGCATCCGGCCGACTCGCTGAGCGCCATGGCACCGAAATTCGTCGCTTCGAGCGTGAGCGATCTGTCTGGCTGGCTGCGGGAGAACGCATGAGTGGCGATGGGGCGGGCGCAGCTGCTACTGGTGCGGTCCAGGCCGTGCGTATTTGCGCGGCGGACGAGCTGGTCGACGGCGGGGTAGGTATCCGGCACGAGGCGCGGCTTGGCGGTCACGATGTCGTGGTGTTCTTCATCCGCTACGAGGGCCGCGCTTATGGCTATCTGAACCGCTGTGCCCATGTGCCGATGGAGCTCGACTGGTCGGAAGGGCAGTTTTTCGAATCGTCCGGTTTATATTTGATGTGCGCGACACATGGCGCGATTTACGCGCCAGATACCGGCAAATGCGTGGGTGGACCGTGCCGCGGCGGCAGATTGCGTCCGGTGCAGGTCGAGGAGCGCCATACGCCCGAAGGAAGCGCGGTATTCTGGCTGCCTGACGGCGAATTGCTGCCCGCTACGCCTTGATTGTCCCTTTCTCTCAACCTTTCCCTTGCCCGCATGTCCGATAATTTGACTCCCGAGACGAAAGATCCCACCCCGGATCCCACCCCGAGTGGCCGTTCCCGCACGCCTGCCGGCGAACCGGGCTGGGAGCGTGCCGCACTCGAGCGTATTGCGCTCGCGGCGATCAACGAGCAACGCGCGGCACGCCGCTGGCGCATTTTCTTCCGGTTCGTGCTGCTGGCCGTGTTCGCATTCGTCGTATGGGGCGCGGTCAACTTCTCTGGCGAGCGGGTTGCGACCACCGGCCGTCATACGGCGATGGTGACACTTGATGGCGAAATCGCTGCCGATACGAATGCAAACGCCGAAGATATCAATACCGCGCTCGATACCGCGTTCGAGGATTCCGACACGGCAGGTGTGATTCTCTATTGCAACAGCCCGGGCGGCAGTCCGGTGCAGGCGGGCATCATCAATAGCGAAATCCGCCGCTTGCGCGGCAAATATCCGTCGATTCCGCTCTACGTCGTGGTCGGCGACATGTGCGCGTCGGGCGGCTACTATGCGGCCGCGGCGGCCGAGAAGATCTATGTCGACAAGGCGAGCATCGTCGGTTCGATCGGCGTACTGATGGAAGGCTTCGGCTTTACTGGCTTGATGGACAAGCTCGGGGTTCAGCGCCGGCTGCATACGTCGGGTGAGAACAAGGGTTTTTTTGATCCGTTCTCGCCTGAAACGCCGAAGATGAACGAACATGCGCAAGATATGCTCGATCAGATTCATGCGCAGTTCATCGACGCGGTGCGCGAGGGGCGCGGGAAGCGTCTGCATGAGACGCCGGACATGTTTTCGGGCCTGTTCTGGACGGGGCAGAAGAGCGTCGAGCTGGGTCTTGCCGATGGTTTCGGCGATCCCGATTACGTCGCGCGCGAAATCTTCAAAGCGCCGGATATCGTCGATTACACGGTAAAAGAGAGCATTACGGATCGTGTTGCGCGCAAGTTCGGCGCGGCGGTAGGCGCGGGTGCGGTTCGGGCGATGGCGCTCGGTGCGAAGGTGAATCTGCACTGAGCGCGGACTGTTCTGCCGCGGGTCTGCCAATGATCGGAAGTCTGCGAAAAGCCCGCGCAATCGGCGACGATTGCGCGGCTTCTGCTTATATCGCGGCAAATTTCCTGCCTGCCGACCGGGACAACTGCCCCCGGATCGTTGCGCTCAGGCCGCCAGAATCAGGAAAATGGCCGGCCGCTTGTGCAGATCGATCTCCGGCTTTTTCTTCCAGTCGGCAACGGTGCGGCTCGCGACGGTTTCGCTCGGCAGCGTCAGATCGACCGCCACGCAGACGAGCGTGGACGGCGCGCAGGTCGCGAGCAAGGTGTCCAGCAGCGCGCGGTTGCGGTACGGCGTCTCGATGAAAATCTGCGTCTGCCTGCCTTTGCGCGACTGCTGCTCCAGATCGCGCAGGCGCTTCGCACGCTCCGCTGCGTCGACCGGCAGATAGCCGTGGAAGGCGAAGCTCTGGCCGTTGAGTCCCGAGGCCATCAGTGCGAGCAGGATCGAGCTCGGTCCGACCAGCGGCACGACCTTCACGCCGCGCTCGTGTGCGCGCCGCACCAGCAGCGCGCCCGGGTCTGCAACCGCCGGACAGCCGGCTTCGGAGACGAGGCCCGCGTCGGTGCCCGCGAGCAGCGGGGCAAGCAGGCGGTCGATCTCGCCCGCGGGCGTATTGACGTTCAGCTCGCGAATCTCGATTTCCTGAATCGGCCGTTCGGTGCCGACCTTCTTCAGAAATGCGCGCGTGGTTTTCGCGTTTTCGCCAATGTAATAGTGCAACGACGCCGCGCGGGCACGCACCGGCGCGGGTAGAACGGCGTCGAGTGCGTTCGTGTCGCCTTCGCCGAGCGTATTGGGAATCAGATAGAGCGTGCCGTTCATCGAGCCCCCAGAAGCGGATAGCCGGCCGCGAGCAGTATGCTCGACAGCGCGATCAGCGGCAAGCCGACGAGCGCGGTCGGGTCGTCGGAATGGATCGCCTCGAGCAGCGCGATGCCGAGCCCTTCGGATTTGGCGCTGCCGGCGACGTCGTACGGCGTTTCGGCGCGCAGATAGGCGTCGAGCGCGGCGTCCGGCAGATCGCGAAAGCGCACGCGAGTGATCACGTCGACGCTTTGCGCGTTGTCCGTGGCGTTGTCGAACAGGCATAGCGCACTATGGAACAGCACTTCGCGGCCGCGCATCGCCTGCAATTGCGCGAGTGCCTTGTCGTGCGTGCCCGGTTTGCCGATCTGCAGGCCGTCGTAAGTGGCGACCTGGTCGGAGCCGATCACGAGCGCGTGCTCGTCGGCGCCAAGTCCGCTGGCGACCGCGCGGGCCTTGGCTTCGGACAGGCGCAACGCGGTTGCTTCGGGCGTTTCGCCCGCGAGCGGCGTTTCGTCGATGGCGGGCACGACGACGTCGAACGGCACACGCAGGCGTTCGAGCAGTTCGCGGCGATATGGCGAACTCGACGCCAGAATCAGGCGTGGCGGGCGTTTGGGGGAATCTGACATGATTGACGGGCGGCTAGGGAGGCGGGTCGTACCGGGCCGCGCGGAGTTCGCGCGCGTACGGGCTTAAGTGTTTGACTCGAAAAGACAAAACAGATATGATTTTGGGCTTTTCACGGTATGCTTGCGCCGACGGGCTTGGGCGCGTTCAGTGGCTTTCGATGGCTTTCAGCGCTCCAGAAGTTGTGCGAAGGATCGAAGAAAGGTGATTGAAGAAAGCCGGCCGGCGGGTTGAACAGCCGGTTGAAACGCAGAGGCCAACGCAACGGCCGCAAGCCTCGCGGGCTGTCTCGCACACCGGTTTATTTTCGCGGTGGATTTCCTTCGCGGATCACCCCGGCAACACGCTTGCCGACGCAGGAGCGCACATGACTCAACATCCTGGCAAACCTGCAGGTCTGTCCGACCCGCATGAACTCGATCTGTTCGAATTTACGCGGAGCGGGCGCCAGGCCGCGGGTGTCGTGCGCGTCTCGCAACTGCCGCGCATGTTAAACGAAGTCCCGGCGGATGCGCCAGATCGCGATACCGCGTTCACATGGCAGGCCGAAGGGACGACGCAGCCGGAATTGCAGGACGACGGCGCCGAAGGTCCGCAGCCTTATCTGCGGATGGCGGTTCACGGTGCCGCATGGCTCGAATGTCAGCGATGTTTGACGCCGTATTCGCAGACGTTCAACGTCGATGCAACTTACCGGATCGTCAATACGGAGGCGGAAGCCGAAGAGTTTCCGCTCGACGAGGATGAAGTCGAGGTGATCGTGGGCTCGCGCCAGTTCGATCTCATCGACTTGATCGAAGAAGAGTTGCTGCTTTCCTTGCCGCTTGTGCCCAAGCACGAGGTCTGCCCTGAAGTGCACGAGAGTCTTGTCTCGGGTGTGGACGGCAGCGAAGGCGAGGGCGACGAAGCCGCGCAGGACGAGGCGGGCGAAGGCGGTGAGCCGGAGCAGTCGGGTGAGCGGCGCAATCCGTTCGCGGCGCTCGAAAGTCTCAAGCGCGACGAGCCGGGTGGCAGGAAGCACTGAACAGTTGCAGGGGAGCGCGATGCGGGCGCCCTGGCCAGTCGGCTAGTGGCGGAGACCGTATCGGGCTGTGTTAGAATTCGGAAAATTTTTAGGAGTTAGTCATGGCAGTTCAACAAAATAAGAAGTCGCCGTCGAAGCGCGGCATGCACCGTTCGCACGATTTCCTCACGGCAGCGCCGCTGGCCGTCGAGCCGAGCACGGGCGAAGTGCATCTGCGTCACCACATCAGCCCGAACGGCTACTATCGCGGCAAGAAAATCGTCAAGACGAAGAACGACTAATCGTTCACTGCGTTGCGCCCTGTGGCGTTTCGCGTGGCGATCGGCTCGCTTGACATTTTCCCGGTTCGACAGGAAGGCGGCATTCAACTGCCGCTTTTTTGTATCGATCGCAGTTGGCGCGTTAGCGCTTGCTGTGCTCCCAGGCAGAGCGTCTGAAATTCGTCGCACTCCATGACAGTAAAGCTCACGATAGATTGCATGGGAGGCGACCACGGCCCGTCCGTGACCGTTCCCGCTGCCGTCAACTTCGTTTGTTCGCATCCCGATGCGCAGTTGCTGCTCGTCGGCATTGAAAGCGCGATTCGTGCGCAGCTGAAGAAGTTGAAGGCTCAGGATCTGCCGGCGCTGACCGTCGTATCTGCTACCGAGGTCGTCGCAATGGACGATCCGGTCGAGGTCGCGCTGCGCAAGAAAAAAGATTCGTCCATGCGCGTGGCGTTGAACCGCGTCAAGGAAAGCGAGGCGCAAGCCTGCATTTCCGCCGGCAATACCGGCGCGCTGATGGCGGTCTCGCGTTATGTGCTGAAAACGCTGCCGGGCATCGAACGCCCGGCCATCGCGTTCGCATTGCCCAATCCCCATGGCTACACGATGATGCTCGACCTGGGCGCCAACGTCGACTGCGAGCCGCAGCATCTGCTGCAGTTCGCGGAGATGGGGCACGCGCTCGTGTCTGCGCTCGAGGGCAAGGAGCGGCCTACCATCGGCCTGCTCAACATCGGCGAAGAAGTCATCAAGGGCAACGACATCATCAAGCGCGCCGGCGAACTGCTGCGCGCGAGTACCCTGAACTTTCACGGTAACGTCGAAGGCGACGACATCTACAAGGGCACCGTCGACGTGATCGTCTGCGATGGCTTTGTCGGCAACGTCGCGCTGAAGACGTCGGAAGGTCTCGCGCAGATGCTCTCCAATATCATCAAGGAAGAGTTCGGCCGTTCGTGGCTGACCAAGGTGATGGCGGTGCTCGCGCTGCCGGTATTGATGCGTTTCAAGAAACGCGTCGATCATCGGCAATACAATGGCGCCGCGCTGCTCGGCTTGCGCGGCCTCGTGATCAAAAGCCACGGTTCCGCCGATGCCTATGCGTTTGAGTGGGCCATCAAACGCGGGTATGATGCCGTCAAAAACGGCGTGCTGGAGCGCCTTGCGCGAGCGATGGAAGAGAACGCGGGTTCTCTCGAACAGGCGGCGCGCGACGCAAGCGGTGCGGGCCACGCAAGCCCGATCGCAGGCCAGCCGGCCGAGCCCTACGCTGCGCAATCCTCGAAGGCATAATGGCTCAATCCACAATCTATTCCCGCGTGCTGGGCACCGGCAGCTACCTGCCGCCCAACCGTGTCACCAATCAGGATCTGGCCGAGCGTCTCGCCAGCCAGGGCGTCGAAACGAGCGATGAATGGATCGTCGCGCGCACGGGCATCCACGCGCGCCACTTCGCCGATCCCGATGTCACGACGAGCGACCTCGCGCTGATCGCCGCGCAGCGCGCGATCGAGGCGGCCGATATCGATCCGCAGTCGATCGACCTCATCATTGTCGCGACCTCCACGCCCGACTTCGTGTTTCCGAGCACGGCCTGCCTGCTGCAGAACAAGCTCGGCATCAAGAACCACGGCGCCGCGTTCGACGTGCAGGCCGTCTGCTCCGGCTTTGCCTACGCGGTCGCGACGGCGGACAGCTTCATCCGCAGCGGCCAGCATCGCACTGCGCTCGTGATCGGCGCGGAAACGTTCTCGCGCATTCTCGATTTCAAGGACCGCACCACCTGCGTGCTGTTCGGCGATGGCGCGGGCGCAGTGATCCTGCAGGCGTCCGACGAGCCAGGCGTGCTCGCGAGCGCATTGCACGCGGACGGTAGCCACTCGAACATCCTCTGCACGCCGGGCAACGTGAACGGCGGCGTGGTGACAGGCAGCGCGTTCCTGCATATGGACGGCCAGGCGGTCTTCAAGCTCGCCGTCAACGTGCTCGAAAAGGTCGCGGTCGAAGCACTCGAAAAAGCCAATCTGAAGGCCGAGCAGGTCGACTGGCTGATTCCGCATCAGGCCAACATCCGCATCATGCAAAGCACCTGCCGCAAGCTCGGCTTGCCGCAGGAACGCATGGTCGTCACGGTGGGCGAGCACGGCAATACGTCGGCGGCGTCCATTCCGCTCGCATTCGACGCAGCGGTGCGCGACGGCCGCATCAAGCGCGGCCAGAACGTACTGATCGAAGGCGTGGGCGGCGGCTTCACGTGGGGCGCCTCGGTTATCCGCTACTGATCGCCGCATGCGGGGCGCGCCGCTGGCAGCGCCCGTGCGGCCAGCGTGCTGCTCGCGCCATGCGGCAGCCGCTCGCCGCGGCCACATCCGATTAAACCGATTTTGGGGACGATATGAAATTTGCGTTCGTTTTTCCTGGGCAAGGCTCGCAAGCGGTTGGCATGCTCAACGCATTCGCCGATCACGCGCTCGTGCGTGAGACGGTTCAGGAAGCGTCCGACGCACTCAATCAGGACCTCGGCAAACTGATC
The DNA here is from genome assembly GCF_017105025.1 of Paraburkholderia sp. Ac-20336. Lineage (NCBI taxonomy): Bacteria > Pseudomonadati > Pseudomonadota > Betaproteobacteria > Burkholderiales > Burkholderiaceae > Paraburkholderia > Paraburkholderia sp. Ac-20336. The sequence goes on from NZ_JAAGPS010000089.1 coordinate 11,100, forward strand.
GCCGAAGGCCCGGCCGAAGATCTCAATCTCACCACCAACACCCAGCCGGTCATGCTGACCGCTGCTTACGCGATTTATCGCGCCTGGCAGCAGGCCGGCGGTCCGGTGCCGGCGATCGTCGCGGGCCATAGCCTTGGCGAATACACGGCGCTCGTCGCCGCCGGTGCGCTCGCATTCCGCGACGCGGTGCCGCTCGTGCGCTTTCGCGCGCAGGCGATGCAAACGGCGGTGCCGGTGGGCGTCGGCGGCATGGCCGCGATTCTCGGCCTCGACGACGACGCGGTGCGCGCGGTGTGCGCGGAAGCGTCGGCGGCGGGCGTCGTCGAAGCGGTCAATTTCAACGCGCCGGCGCAAGTCGTGATCGCGGGCCACAAGGCTGCGGTCGAGAAGGCCTGCGAAGTCGCGAAGGCAAAGGGCGCGAAGCGCGCGCTGCCGCTGCCGGTGTCGGCGCCGTTCCACTCGTCGCTGCTCAAGCCCGCGTCGGACCAGTTGCGCGAGTACCTCGCGAGCGTCGACGTTCAGGTGCCGTCGATTCCCGTCATCAACAACATCGACGTCGCCGTGGTCAACGAGCCGGCCGGCATCAAAGACGCGCTCGTGCGCCAGGCAGCCGGTCCCGTGCGCTGGGTCGAGTGCGTGCAGGCAATGGCCGCGCAGGGTGTCACGCACGTGATCGAATGCAGTCCGGGCAAGGTCCTTGCCGGCCTGACCAAGCGTATCGACGGCAATCTCGCTGGCGCGTCGGTGTTCGATCCGGCATCGCTCGAAGAAACGCTGAAGCTCGTCGCGGCGGGCTGAGCGTTTTCACCGTCGGCGGGGGAGCCGCAAGACTGCGGCGCGCCCGCGCCTGACCCACCTCAGGAATCAATCAGCCTTTTGCGAAGGGCCTCCGGACTGACAGATGGAAAAGACTCTCGACAAGCAGATCGCAATCGTGACGGGCGCATCGCGCGGCATCGGCCGTGCGATCGCGATGGAATTGGCGCGCCAGGGCGCGACGGTCATCGGTACGGCGACCAGCGAAAGCGGCGCGGCCGCGATTACCGAAGCGTTTAACGCAGCCGGCATGAACGGCCGCGGCGCCGTGCTCAACGTGAACGACGCGGCGGCGGCGGAAGCGCTGATCGACGGCACGGTTAAGGAATTCGGCGCGCTGCACGTGCTCGTGAACAACGCCGGCATCACGCAGGACCAGCTCGCGATGCGCATGAAGGACGACGACTGGGACGCGGTGATCGACACCAACCTGAAAGCGGTGTTCCGCCTCGCGCGCGCGGTGCTGCGCCCGATGATGAAGGCGAAGGGCGGCCGCATCATCAACATCACCTCGGTGGTCGGCTCGGCCGGCAACCCGGGGCAGATCAACTACGCGGCCGCGAAGGCCGGCGTCGCGGGCATGACGCGCGCGCTCGCGCGCGAGATCGGCAGCCGCGGCATCACCGTGAACTGCGTGGCGCCGGGCTTTATCGACACCGACATGACGAAGGGGCTGCCCGAAGAGCAGCAGACCGCGCTGAAGACGCAGATTCCGCTCGGCCGTCTCGGCAGCCCGGAAGACATCGCGCATGCGGTCGCGTTCCTCGCGTCGCCGCAGGCCGGCTACATCACGGGCACGACGCTGCACGTGAACGGCGGCATGTATATGCAGTAACCAAATTCGGTTACTATCCGCGCCTTGTGCGTTTGTAGAAGCACGAGGCGCATGCCTTGACAGGAACCCGATGCGCAGCTTTTTTGCCGGGTCAAACCTGATAAAATGCGCGCACCTGTATTTTTGAACTTCTTTTCCCTTGGAGGGGTAATGGACAATATCGAACAGCGAGTCAAGAAGATCGTCGCGGAACAACTGGGTGTTGCGGAAGCGGAAATCAAGAACGAAGCGTCGTTCGTGAACGACCTCGGCGCCGACTCGCTCGACACCGTCGAGCTCGTGATGGCCCTCGAAGACGAATTCGGTATGGAAATTCCGGATGAAGAAGCCGAGAAGATCACTACCGTTCAGCAAGCGATCGACTACGCTCGCGCGAACGTCAAGGCCTAAGGTCATTCGCGCCCGCGTTTCTGCATTGGCGGCGTATGACGCCCTGCCGCGCCGCTTGCAGGTGCCAGCGGGGCTGGCGCGTTCCGGCGTGTCCTCGGGTATGCCGTTTGCCATGCAGGGAGCCGCGATGTTGACAGCGCATTTTTCCGCGCGATTGCCGACTTAAACAGCCACAGGGCTCACAGGGCGAATTCCTGTGGCCGCTGTGGCTTTTGCTTTTGTCATCTATGAAAAAGGGGTTACCGTGAGCCGCCGTCGTGTTGTCGTTACAGGCCTGGGGCTGATTTCGCCTGTTGGCAATAATGTTGCCGATGGCTGGGCCAATCTGGTCGCCGGCAAGTCGGGCATTGCCAATATCACGAAGTTCGATGCGTCGAACTTTTCGACTCGTTTCGCCGGCGAGGTGAAGGGCTTCAATATCGAGGACTACATCCCCGGTAAGGAAGCGCGTCACATGGATACGTTCATCCATTACGGTGTGGCCGCCGGCATCCAGGCGATGCGCGACAGCGGCCTCGAAGTCACTGAAGAGAATTCGGAGCGCATCGGCGTCGTGGTCGGTTCGGGCATCGGCGGTCTGCCGATGATCGAGATCACGCAAACCGAACTGCTCAATCGCGGTCCGCGCCGCATTTCGCCGTTCTTCGTGCCGGCCTCGATCATCAACATGATCTCCGGCCATCTGTCGATCAAGTTCGGCATCAAGGGGCCTAATCTCTCGATCGTTACCGCGTGTACGACGGGTCTGCACTGCATCGGCGAGGCTTCGCGCCTGATCGAATACGGCGACGCCGACGTGATGATCGCGGGCGGCGCGGAATCGACCGTGTCGCCGCTCGGTATCGGCGGCTTTGCGGCGGCGCGCGCGCTGTCGCAACGCAATGACGATCCGTCGACCGCGAGCCGTCCGTGGGACAAGGACCGCGACGGCTTCGTGCTCGGCGAAGGCGCGGGCGTGATGGTGCTCGAAGAGTACGAGCACGCGAAGGCGCGCGGCGCGAAGATCTACGCCGAAATCAGTGGCTACGGCATGAGCGGCGACGCCTATCACATGACCGCGCCGCTCGAAGACGGCGACGGTGCGCGCCGCTGCATGCTGGCCGCGCTGAAGAACGCGGGCATCAACACCGATCAGGTGAGCTACCTGAATGCGCACGGCACGTCCACGCCGCTTGGCGACCTCGCAGAAACGACCGGCATCAAGCGCGCATTCGGCGATCACGCCAAAGACATCGTCGTGAACTCGACCAAGTCGATGACGGGTCACCTGCTGGGCGGCGCCGGCGGTCTGGAATCGGTGTTCACGGTGCTGGCCGTGCATCACCAGGTGTCGCCTCCGACTATCAACATCTTCAATCAGGACCCGGCCTGCGATCTCGATTACTGCGCGAACACGGCGCGGGAAATGAAGATCGACGTCGCGCTGAAGAACTCGTTCGGGTTCGGCGGCACGAACGGCACGCTGGTTTTCAAGCGCGCCTGATCGCCTGATCGCGGGTGACGCACCAGTCCACGACGCCGGCCTTGCCGGCGCTTTCTCCGGAAGCAGCAAGGTTGGGCAGAGCCACGCAGCGCATCGCGCTGCGTGGCTCGTTTGCCATGCGCGCCGCGCTGGGGGCTTTCGTGCTGATTGCGACGTTGGCCGTCCATACCTGTCTCGCATCGCAATGGGGTGCATGGCGAGCCGTTCCGTTGACGTTTGCCGTGGGGGCGCTGCTGGCGCTTTGCGCGGCAAGGCATGAGCGGGCGCAGCCGGCTGTGCTGCAGATCGGACGGGATGATCTATCCGCCTGGGACGCAGCGGGCACGCTGCTCGCCCAAGGGAGGGTGGCTGGCTGCGCGCAGTGGAGCAGCCGGCTGCTGGTTCTCGTGCTCGAACCTGAAGAAGTTCATTCGCGTGACCGCGCGCATCGTCGCCCAAGGGGGCGCACACGTACCTTGCTGCTCGTGGCCGATGCGCTTCCGACCGCCGTCTTCCGGGAACTTTCCGTGCTCGGCCGACGTGCGGCTGGCGCCTGACTGTAACGACTGTAACCGCTGTTACCGGAGTAACGTGCCCCAATGAGGGGGACGCTACAATGGTGCCCCGCCATGCGCCCTATAGTTAACGGATTTATCAGGTGAGCGAAAAAGAAATTGATCAGGTGCTGGTCGAGCGCGTCCAGAAGGGCGACAAGGCCGCGTTCGAGCTTCTGGTCTCCAAATACCACCGCAAGATTCTCCGGCTGATCTCGCGCCTCGTGCGGGACCCCGCCGAAGTCGAGGACGTCGCGCAGGACGCCTTTATCAAGGCGTATCGCGCGCTGCCGCAGTTTCGCGGCGAATCGGCGTTTTATACGTGGTTGTACCGGATTGCGGTCAACACCGCGAAGAACTACCTTGCCACCCAGGGCCGGCGGGCGCCGACCTCGACCGAAGCGGATGCTGAAGAAGCTGAAACTTTCTCGGACGCCGACCAACTAAGGGATATCAACACGCCCGAGTCGATGTTGATGAGCAAGCAGATCGCCGAGACGGTCAATGCTGCGATGGCGGTTTTGCCGGAAGAACTGCGCACCGCCATTACTCTTCGGGAAATTGAGGGTTTGAGTTACGAGGAAATCGCGGAGATGATGGGTTGCCCGATCGGCACTGTCAGATCACGAATTTTCCGCGCTCGCGAAGCCATTGCGGCAAAATTGCGCCCGTTGCTTGACACACCCGAAGGCAAGCGCTGGTAAACGCCTAGGCGTCCAGTGGTCGAGCGGGGCACGGGTGCAATATCTGGATTAGTGGTGTCACTACGGGGTATTTGTAAGATGGGGAGCATCATGGGGTCGGTCTCGATGCAATCGCAAGCAGATTCGCGCGGCGAGCGTCTGTCCGCTTTTGTCGACGGTGAACTGTTCGACGAAGGGCATCTGAATCTGGACAAGTTTCTTTCCGCGCTGGACGGCGACGATCATGCCGCCTGGTCGAGCTATCACCTGATCGGCGACGCGCTGCGTTCCGACGATCTGGCGATCAGTCCCGCAAGGAGCAGCGCATTTCTGAGCGGTTTCGCCGCGCGGCTCGACAGCGAGCCGCATGTGCTCGCGCCGGCCGCGGTGCCTGTCGCGCGCCGTCTGCTCGGGTTGCGCCGCCGCGTCGTGCCGGCCTTCGCGGTTGCCGCGGCAGCCGCCACGCTGACGTGGATCGTCGTGCCGCAATTGCAGGGCGTGCCGGGCGGTCCGGGGGCACAGGTCGCTTCGCTTCAGCCGCATGGCGACGCGGTGCAACGTGTCGCCATGGTCTCGGTGCCGTCGTCGCAAGACGCCAACATCATTCGCGACGCCAGCCTCGATCAATACCTCGAAGCCCACCAGCAGTTTGCGCAACAACCGGTCATGGCGGGTTCGATGCCGGTCATTCGCGCTGCTTCAGTCTCCACGCAGGGCCAATAGTTTGATGCAGACTTCGCGGTTCAATAAAACGACTATCTGGGGGCGGTTGCCGGCATTCCTGTTCTGTGCAGCCGTGTTGTTGTCCGCTACACCGCGGGTCTTCGCACAAGACGATCCGGCCGCCGCCCGCCGCTCGGCCGCGGAACTGCTCGATCGCATCCATCAGGCCGCCCAGCAGCAGAACTACGAGGGCGCGTTCGTCTACCAGCGCGGCAATTTCGTGCAGACGTCGCGCATCGCGCATTATTCGACGCATGCGGACGGCGAATTCGAGCAGCTCGAAAGCCTCGATGGCAAGCCCCGCAAGATGCTCCGCCACAACGACGATATGTTCACGTTCGTGCCGGAGCGACATCTCGTCGTCGTCGAAAAGCGCCAGAACCGGGATTCGTTTCCGGCGCTGCTGGCGGTGGACGGCGAGCAGGTGCTGTCCGTCTACGAGCCGAAGATGCTCGCCGACGACCGTGTCGCGGGTGTCGACAGCCTCGTGATGGAACTCGATCCGAAGGACGCGTACCGCTTTGCGTACAAGCTCTGGGCCGACAGGAAGACCGGCCTGCTGCTGCGTGCGCAGACGCTCGACCCGAGCGGCCAGGTGCTTGAACAGCTATCGTTTTCCCAGGTCCGTATCGGCGTGCCGGTCGACAAGGCGGGCATCGTCAACGGCATTCGCAATCTGGCCGGGTGGACCGTGGTGCGGCCGCCGGTCGAGCCGGTCGACATGGCCGCGCAAGGCTGGCAGATCACGCCGTCGGTGCCGGGTTTCCACATGATCCGCCAGTTGCGCCGTCCGATGGCGTCGCGCGAGGCGGGACAGCCGCCCATTCCGGTGGATCAGGCAGTGTTTTCCGATGGCCTCGCGGCCATTTCGGTATTCGTCGAGCCGGTCGAGAACAATTCGCGCAAGGAAGGCACGGGCAATAGCGGCGCCACGCACGTACTGGTCAAGCGCCAGGGCAACTTCTGGATTACCCTGCTGGGTGAAGTGCCCCAAACCACATTGCAGCAATTTGCGTCTGCCATAGAATACAAAGCTCCGAAGTAATCCTTCCGAATCCTGAAATCCCTCGGCTTGCTACGATATGACGATTTTCTCGGTGCGCAAATTCCTCGCGGCCGTCGTGGTGGCGGCTTGTTTGCCGCTCGTACCGCATATGGCGTCGGCGGCTCCCGCTGCCAACCTGCCTGACTTCACCGATCTCGTCGACAAGGTCGGCCCGGCGGTCGTCAACATTCGCACGACGACGCGCGTGTCGAACGGCGCGTCCCGCGGTGGCCTGCCGCCGGGTATGGACGACGGCGACATGTCCGAATTCTTCCGTCGCTTCTTCGGCATTCCGTTGCCCCAGTCGCCGCAATCGCCGGGTTCTCCGCACGGCGGCGATAACGGCGGCAGCGGCGGTGGCAGCAGCGGCGGAAATGGTGGCAGCCAGGATGCACCGGACAGCAACGATCCCGAGCAGAACAGCGGGGTGGGCTCGGGCTTCATCCTGTCGGCGGATGGCTACGTGATGACCAATGCGCACGTTGTCGACGACGCCGACACGATCTACGTCACGCTGACCGACAAGCGCGAATTCAAGGCCAAGCTGATCGGCGTGGACGACCGCACGGACGTCGCGGTCGTGAAGATCAACGCGTCGAACCTGCCGACCATCACCATCGGCGATTCGAACAAGGTGCGCGTCGGCGAATGGGTCGTGGCGATCGGCTCGCCGTTCGGGCTCGAGAACACGGTGACGGCCGGCATCGTCAGCGCGAAGGGGCGCGACACCGGCGACTATCTGCCGTTTATCCAGACCGACGTGGCCGTCAATCCGGGCAACTCGGGCGGTCCGCTGATCAACATGCAGGGCGAAGTGATCGGCATCAACTCGCAGATCTACAGTCGTACCGGCGGTTTCATGGGCATTTCGTTCGCGATTCCGATCGACGAAGCGATGCGCGTGGCCGATCAGCTGAAGAGTTCGGGCAAGGTCGTGCGCGGCCGCATCGCGGTGGCAATCGGCGAAGTCACGAAAGACGTGGCCGATTCGCTCGGTCTGCCGAAAGCGCAGGGTGCCCTCGTCAGCAGCGTCGAGCCGGGCGGCCCCGCAGACAAGGCCGGCGTGCAGCCGGGCGACATCATCCTGAAGTTCAACGGCCATTCGGTCGATACCGCAACGGATTTGCCGCGTATGGTCGGCGATACGAAGCCGGGCACGAAGGCGACGATCACGATCTGGCGCAAGGGCCAAACGCGCGAACTGCCGGTCACGATTGCCGAAATGCAGCCGGACAAGGTCGCGAAGGCGGACCAGAAGCAGCCGAAGGCGCCGAAGCAGCGCGCGACGAATGCGCTCGGTATCGCCGTCAGCGACATTCCCGCCGATCAGCAGAAGGAGCTGAAGATTCACAACGGCGTGCAGATCGACGCAGTGGACGGCCCGGCCGTGCGCGTCGGGCTGCAAAAGGGCGATATCGTTCTGCGGGTGGGCGATACGGACATCACGAGCGCGAAGCAGTTCGACGACGTGACCGCGCATCTCGATCCGCAGAAGATGGTGGCGCTGCTGGTCCGTCGCGGTGAGAACACGCAGTTCGTGCCGATCCGTCCGCGCAGCGCGCAGAAATGACGAAGGCGGCATCGCTCACGCTCTACGGGCGCGCGTGGTGCCATCTTTGCGAGGACATGCGCGCCGCGCTCGAACCTTTGCTGGCCGAGTTCGGCGCGCAAGTAACAGTGATCGACGTCGACACCGATCCGCTGCTCGAAGCGCGTTACAACGAACGGGTGCCGGTTCTGGTTTGCGACGGTGTCGAGCTATGTCACTACCATTTCGACGAAGTCCGGGTGCGAGCGGCGTTGGCAGCGCATGCAACGCTGGCGTCATGAGCCGGCATTCGCGGCCCGCTGCCCGTATGCGCCATTGATGCCGTCTACATCGAATTTCTCGCATCTTCTGCGCCGTCTTTAGGCCTGGCCTTTGCAAGATGCGCCGGCCGACGGCCTTTTCGGCTAAAATAGATAGGTTTTTCACCTACTTACAAGGCGTGCTCCGCTATTGTCCGGGCGCGCCTTTTCGCTTGATCGGCACTGAATGGATCATATTCGTAACTTTTCGATCATTGCGCACATCGACCATGGCAAGTCGACGCTCGCCGATCGCATCATCCAGATTTGCGGCGGCCTGTCCGACCGCGAGATGGAAGCCCAGGTGCTCGACTCGATGGACCTCGAGCGCGAACGCGGCATCACCATCAAGGCGCAAACCGCCGCATTGACGTATCGCGCCCGCGACGGGCAGGTCTACAACCTGAACATGATCGACACGCCGGGGCACGTCGACTTCTCGTACGAAGTCAGCCGCTCGCTGTCCGCATGCGAAGGTGCGCTGCTCGTCGTCGACGCAAGCCAGGGCGTGGAAGCGCAAACCGTCGCCAACTGCTACACGGCCATCGAACTCGGCGTCGAAGTGGTTCCGGTGCTGAACAAGATCGATCTGCCGGCGGCGAACCCCGAAAACGCGATTGCCGAAATCGAGGACGTGATCGGCATCGACGCAACCGACGCGACGCATTGCAGCGCGAAGACCGGCCTTGGCGTCGAAGACGTGCTCGAAGCGCTGATTGCGAAAGTGCCGGCGCCGAAGGGCGATCCGGACGCGCCGCTGCAGGCGCTCATCATCGACTCGTGGTTCGACAACTACGTCGGCGTCGTGATGCTCGTGCGCATCGTCAACGGCACGCTGCGTCCGAAGGACAAGATCCGTTTGATGGCGACCGGTGCGCAGTATCCGGTCGAACATATCGGCGTGTTCACGCCGAAGTCGAAGAATCTCGAATCACTGTCGGCGGGGCAGGTGGGCTTCATCATCGCCGGCATCAAGGAACTCGCGGCGGCGAAGGTTGGCGACACGGTAACGCTCGTGGGCCAACCGGCTCCCGAGCCGCTGCCGGGCTTCAAGGAAGTGAAGCCGCAGGTGTTTGCCGGTCTCTATCCGGTCGAAGCGAACCAGTACGACGCGCTGCGCGATTCGCTCGAAAAGCTGAAGCTCAACGACGCGTCGCTGCAGTATGAGCCGGAAGTCTCGCAGGCGCTCGGTTTCGGCTTCCGCTGCGGCTTCCTCGGTCTGCTGCATATGGAGATCGTGCAGGAACGTCTCGAACGCGAGTTCGACATGGACCTGATCACGACGGCGCCGACCGTGGTCTACGAAGTCCTGCAGCGCGACGGCACGACCCTCATGGTCGAGAATCCGGCCAAGATGCCGGAGCCGTCGAAGATCGAGGAGGTGCGCGAGCCGATCGTTACCGTGAACCTGTATATGCCGCAGGACTATGTCGGCGCGGTGATCACGCTGTGTACGCAAAAGCGCGGCAACCAGATCAACATGCAGTACCACGGCCGTCAGGTTCAGCTCACGTATGAAATCCCGATGGGTGAAGTCGTGCTCGATTTCTTCGATCGCCTGAAGTCGATTTCGCGCGGCTATGCGTCGATGGACTACGAGTTCAAGGAATACCGCGCGTCCGACGTCGTGAAGGTCGACATGCTGATCAACGGCGACAAGGTCGACGCGCTGTCGGTCATCGTGCACCGCTCGCAAAGCCAGTACCGCGGCCGCGAAGTGGCGGCGAAAATGCGCGAGCTGATTCCGCGTCAGATGTACGACGTGGCGGTGCAGGCCACCATCGGTTCGAACATCATCGCGCGCGAAAATATTAAAGCGTTGCGTAAGAACGTGCTGGCAAAATGCTACGGCGGCGATATCACACGTAAGAAGAAGCTGCTCGAAAAGCAGAAGGCGGGTAAGAAGCGAATGAAGCAGGTGGGCTCGGTCGAGATTCCACAAGAGGCTTTTCTCGCGATTCTGCGTGTCGAAGACAAATAAGCTAAGTAACGGAACCCTATGAATTTTGCGCTGATTCTTTTTGTGCTCGTTGTTTTGACGGGTATCGCATGGGTCGCTGACAAACTGGTTTTCCTGCCGAAACGGCGCCGCGACGCGGAAGCGGCGGTTGCCGAATTCGATCGTCAACAGGCACGCATCGGTGAGCGTTTCGCCGATGAAAACGCCGCGCAAACGCGCGCGCGTCTGCGTGACGACAAGCTGCGTCAGCCGTGGTGGCTCGAATACACGGCGAGCTTCTTTCCGGTGATTCTGGTCGTGTTCGTGGTGCGCTCGTTCGTCGTCGAACCGTTCAAGATTCCGTCGGGTTCGATGGTGCCGACGCTGCTCGTGGGCGACTTTATCCTCGTCAATAAATTCGAATACGGCCTGCGTCTGCCGATTACCAATACGCAGATCACGCAGGGCAGTCCGGTTTCGCGTGGCGACGTGGTGGTGTTCCGCTATCCGAAGGACGAATCGGTCGACTACATCAAGCGCGTGATCGGCCTGCCCGGTGACGTGATCGCCTATCAGGACAAGCAGCTCACGATCAACGGCAAGCCGGTTCCGGAAACGCCGCTGCCCGATTATCTCGACGAAGAGCGCCTCGGTTACGCGAAGCAGTTCGAAGAAAATATCGACGGCCGCAAGAATGCGATTCTGAATAACCCGGCCGTGCCGCCGTTCATCGTCGGCGCCGAAGATTATCCGTATCGCGACAACTGCACGTATAACGAACGCGGCGTGATCTGCAAGGTGCCGCCGGGCAATTACTTCATGATGGGCGACAACCGGGACAACAGCGCGGACAGCCGCTACTGGGGTTTTGCGCCTGAAAAGAATATCGTCGGCCGCGCATTTTTCATCTGGATGAACTTCAGCGATCTGCGGCGCATCGGCTCATTCCATTGAGTTCGCAGCGTCGCTCGCATCACACGCCGCGCCGATAACCGGTAACTCGGTTATATCGGTCGCGGCGTGTTCTCACGCTACTTTAAGAATTCGCGGTAACGTCGCTTCACCACGCTTTTTCCGCAGGCGCTCCGCGTTTCCGCCGGGTCCGGCGCCCGCGTTATACTCTGCTCATGCCCCTATCTCCGTTGGAAAGCCGTTTGCGCTACGAATTTCGCAATGCGGAATTACTGCGCCAGGCTTTAACACACCGCAGTCACAGTGCCACGCATAACGAACGGCTCGAATTTCTCGGCGACTCCGTTCTGAATTGCGCGGTGGCTGCGCTTTTGTTCCAACGTTTCGGCCGCCTCGACGAAGGCGATCTGTCGCGTGTGCGCGCGAATCTCGTGAAGCAGCAATCGCTTTACGAGATTGCTCAGGCACTCAATATTTCCGAAGGCTTGCGGCTCGGCGAGGGCGAACTGCGCAGCGGCGGCTTCCGCCGGCCGTCGATTCTCGCGGATACGCTCGAAGCCGTGCTTGGCGCGATATTCCTCGACGGCGGCTTCGAGGCCGCGCAGACGGTCATCAAGCGCCTTTACGTGCCGATTCTCGACCATATCGACCCGCGCACACTCGGCAAGGACGCGAAGACGCTGCTACAGGAGTATCTGCAAGGCCACAAGATCGCGTTGCCGACCTACACGGTCGTCGCTACTCATGGTGCGGCGCACAATCAGCAGTTCGAAGTCGAATGCACGGTACCGAAGCTGGACGTGAAGGTGTCCGGATCGGGCGCGAGCCGGCGCGCGGCGGAGCAGGCGGCCGCCAAGAAGGCGCTCGACGAAGTGATGGCGGCGGCGCCCGCTGTCGTTGCGAAGCCGAAGCGCTCGAAGGGCGCTCGCGCGGCGAAAAACGCCGAACTGGAGATCGTGCCCGGTGTGACCGGTGTTCAGGCCGCCCTCGATTTGCGCACGCCGGATCGTAAGGCCGAGCGCAGCACACTGCGTGTGGCGGTGACGGCGGAAACCTTGGCGGAAAAAACCGTCGTGGAAAAGCCGGTTGCCGAGCGCGGCGCGCCGGCAGCCGTGGGCGCGCCGCTTGCGATGATCCGCGCCGCTCACGTCGAGTACAGCGCACAGGAGAAGGCCGAGCGCACGGAAAGGGCGGAGAAAGCCGACAAGCCGGCTGCTCACATGAGCGATCGCGCCGGCGAGAAAGCCACCGACAAGCCGGTCGACAAAGCCGAACCGCCCGCGGACAAACCCGTGGCGAACCACGCCTCCGACACCCGATCCGAAGCCGCGCAAGCCCGCGGCGCAGAGCGTCAACGCAACCGCGAAGCCGCGCCGGGTGCCACCACGGCGCAAGCGCAAGTGCCGGCCGCCGCGACTGCGCCGGCGCCTGCCGAACACGAACCCGGCGTTGCCGGCGCGGTGCAAACGCGCGTCGCCGATGCGGGCCATTGATTGCCATCGGCGCGTGCTTGCCGTGCGCCGAACCGAACCTGCCGTAGTCCGAATATGAACACTCCCGCTCCCACTGGTTTTCGCTGCGGCATGGTCGCGATCGTCGGCCGCCCGAACGTCGGCAAGTCCACGCTGATGAACGCGCTGGTCGGCCAGAAAGTCAGCATCACGTCGCGCAAGGCGCAGACCACACGCCATCGTATTACCGGCATCAACACGATCGAAGACGCGCAGTACATCTTCGTCGATACACCCGGTTTCCAGACCAAACACAGCGGCGCGCTGAATCGCTCGCTCAATCGCGCGGTCACCTCGACGCTGACCTCGGTCGACGCGATCCTGTTCGTGATCGAAGCGGGCCGCTTCGGCCCCGACGATCAGAAGGTGCTCGACCTGATTCCGGCGAAGGTGCCGACGCTGCTGATCGCGAACAAGCTCGACCGCGTGTCGGACAAGAACACGCTGTTCCCGTTCATGCAGCAGATGAGCGCGCTGCGCGAATTCAGCGAGATCGTGCCGCTGTCGGCGAAAAATACCGACGACATCAAGCGTTTGATGGCGACGGTCAAGCCGTTTCTGCCCGAAGGCGAGCCGATCTACGGCGAGGACGATCTGACCGATCGCAGCGAGCGTTTTCTCGCCGCCGAAATCCTGCGCGAAAAGGTGTTCCGCTGGACCGGCGACGAGTTGCCGTACACGAGCACGGTGCTGATCGACAAGTTCGAAACCGAGGGGCGCCTGCGCCGCATCTTCGCGACCATCCTCGTGGAGCGCGACATGCACAAGGCGATGATCATCGGCCAGAAGGGCGCAAAGCTCAAACAGATCAGCACCGAAGCGCGGCTCGACATGGAGAAGCTGTTCGACGGGCCGATCTACCTCGAAACCTTCGTCAAGGTGAAGAGCGGCTGGGCCGACAACGAAGCCGGGCTTCGTGCGTATGGGTACGAATGACGCGTCGGCGACGCTGAATTCCGACGCGGCGGCGGACGATCCGGAGCACGAGCCGTCGCGGTCCGCGCGTAGCACGAGAAAATCCCCGGCCAGGGCCAGAAGCGCGTCTGCCGGGGACGGCGAGCCGCGCGCCGAAGCGCGCAAAGCGCCGGCCCGCCGCGCGCCGCGCACCTCCGCGTCCGAATACCGGATCGCGGAGCAACCGGCTTTCGTGCTGCATAGCTATCCGTATCGCGAAACGAGTCTGATCGTCGACGTGCTGTCGCGCGATCACGGCCGTCTCGCGCTCGTCGCGAAGGGCGCGAAGCGCCCGCACTCCGCACTGCGCGGCGTGCTGCAAACGTTCCAGCCGCTTTCGCTCGCGTGGTCGGGCAAATCCGAAGTGCGCACGCTGACCGGCGCCGAATGGGTCGGCGGCATGCTGCCGCTGGCCGGCGACGCGCTGCTGTGCGGCTTCTACGTCAACGAGCTGCTGGTGCGCTTCTGTGCGCGCGAAGACCCGCATCCGCAACTGTTTCACCACTACGTCGTCACGCTGACACGCCTCGCGCACGACGAGCCGCCCGTGCAGGTGCTGCGTTCGTTCGAGCGGGTGCTACTGCGCGAAACCGGCTACGCGATGGCGCTCGATCGCACCGTCATGCGCAAGGCGGTGCTTGCCGAGGGCCGCTACGTGTTCGATCCCGAGCGCGGCGTGCGCGAAGCGTCGGACGAATGGCCCGCGCAGTGGCCGGTGATCGCGGGGCAAACCTTGCTCGATATGGAACAGGACGATTACCATCGAGCGCAGACCGTGGCGCAAAGCAAAACGCTGATGCGCTTCCTGCTCAACACCTATCTGGGCGGTACGCCGCTGGCGACGCGCCAGATCCTGATCGACCTGCAGAACCTATGAGCTTCTTTCTCACTTCGCCGACCGTCATCGATCTCGGCGTGAACATCGATCACGTCGCCACGCTGCGCAATGCGCGCGGCACGTCCTATCCCGATCCGATCCGCGCCGCGCTGGTGGCCGAAGAGGCCGGCGCCGACGCGATTACGCTGCATCTGCGCGAGGATCGCCGCCATATCGTCGACGCCGACGTGCGCAAGCTGCGCCCGCTCCTGAAGACGCGTATGAACCTCGAATGCGCGGTCACGCAGGAGATGCTCGACATCGCGTGCGAAGTGCAGCCGCACGACGTCTGCCTCGTGCCGGAAAAGCGCGAAGAACTGACGACCGAAGGCGGCCTCGATGTCGCGGGCCAGTTCGAGGCGGTGCGTGCCGCCTGCAAGCAACTGGCAGACGCGAACTCGCGCGTGTCGCTCTTTATCGATCCGGATGAGACGCAGATTCGCGCCGCGCACGAAGCCGGCGCGCCGGTGATCGAACTGCACACGGGCCGTTACGCCGAAGCGCACGACCCCGCCGAACAGCAACGCGAATACGAGCGCCTCGTGCGCACGGTCGAATTCGGTGCGACGCTCGGCCTCAAGGTCAATGCGGGCCACGGTCTGCACTACACGAACGTGCAGCAGATCGCGGCGATCGACGGCATCGTCGAACTCAATATCGGCCATGCGATCGTCGCGCACGCGATCTTCGCGGGCTGGGACAATGCGGTGCGCGAGATGAAGGCGATCATGGTCGCCGCGCGTCTCGGTGCACGCGGATAACCCGGACGGACGCGCACATGGCGATCTATGGCATCGGCACCGACATCGTGCAGGTGAGCCGCGTGGCCGCGGTGATGACGCGCACCAACGGCCGTTTCGCGGAGAAGGTGCTCGGCCCCGACGAACTGCGCGTCTATCGCGCGCGTGAGGCCCGCTCGGCGGCGCGCGGCCTCGCGTTTCTCGCGACGCGCTTCTCGGCGAAAGAGGCGTTCTCGAAGGCGATCGGCCTCGGCATGCACTGGCCGATGAGCTGGCGCGCGCTGCAAACGCTGAACAAACCGAGCGGCGAACCGATGGTGGTCGCCTCCGGCGAACTGGCCGACTGGCTCGACGCGCGCGGCATTACCGCACGCGTGACGATCAGCGACGAGCGCGACTACGCGGTGTCGTTCGTGATCGCCGAGACGGAGCAGGCGGGCGGGGCGCGCGCTTCGGCCGGGCAGTCCGTGCAATCGGCGGCGCAAGCCGCGGTTCAGGCGGTGGCCCAATCGGCTCAATCGGCCACCGAATAACGCACGACCTCGAACGCGGCCCGGACGAACCGCGTTTGTCTTCGCCTTAGATTCCCACAGCCCTTTTTCCAGCGGAACTCGATGAAAACCATTCCCGGACCGGTGATGCTCGACGTGGTCGGCAAAACGCTGAACCACGATGACCGACGCCGCCTCGCTCACCCGATGACGGGCGGCGTGATCCTGTTCGCGCGCCACTACGAGAGCCGCGCACAACTGGTCGCGCTGACCGATGCGATCCGCGCGGTCCGCGAGGATCTGCTGATCGCCGTCGATCACGAAGGCGGCCGCGTGCAGCGTTTTCGCACCGACGGCTTCACGGTGCTGCCGTCGATGGGCAAGCTCGGCGCGCTGTGGGACCGTGACGTGCTGCAGGCGACCAAGGTGGCGACCGCGGTCGGCTATATCCTCGCCGCGGAGTTGCGCGCGTGCGGCATCGACATGAGCTTCACGCCGGTGCTCGACCTCGATTACGGACACTCGCAGGTGATCGGCGATCGCGCGTTCCATCGCGATCCGCGTGTCGTGGCGATGCTCGCGAAGAGCCTCAATCACGGTCTCGCGCTTGCCGGCATGAGCAATTGCGGCAAGCACTTTCCGGGGCACGGCTTCGCGCAGGCGGACTCGCACGTTGCCATGCCGGTCGACGAGCGCTCGCTGGAAGAGATCCTGCGCGACGACGTGGCGCCGTACGACTGGCTCGGCCTGTCGCTCGGGGCGGTGTTGCCCGCGCACGTCGTTTATCCGAAGGTCGATGCGAAGCCGGCCGGCTTTTCGCGCGTCTGGCTGCAGGACATCCTGCGCAAGAAGCTGCGTTTCGACGGCGCGATATTCAGCGACGATCTGTCGATGGAAGCGGCGCGCCAGGGCGGCACGCTGACCGAGGGCGCGCGCGCCGCGCTCGAGGCCGGCTGCGACATGGTGCTGATCTGCAATCAGCCGCACGAAGCGGAGAAGGTGCTCGACGCGCTGCGCTTCAAGCCGTCGAAGGAATCGCAGCGGCGTCTGAAGCGCATGCAGCCGCGCGGCAAGGCGCTCAAGTGGAGCAAGCTGATGGACGAGCCGCGGTATGTCGAAGCGCAGGCGTTGCTGCGCGGTGCATTTGAGTGATTTTTTGCCTCAGCTTTTGGGCGCGGCGTTTTTTTTGCGAGCGTTCGAGCGGAGCCGCCAACCTCGCGAATCAAGCCTGCGCATAACGCCACGAAAAACCCGGGTCGCAAAAAATCCGCCGAAAAAATGGCGCCTTGAAACGAATCAAGGCGCCATTTTTTTATGCGCGCTTCGATGCTTCGACGATCGAGGCATCGAAGTGCCGTCGACTCAGTTCAAGCGCATCCGCTGCAGCTTGTTGTACAGCGTCTTCGGGCTGATCCCGAGCAGCGACGCCGCGCGATGCCGCGTGCCGCCCACCGCGTCGAGCGTCGCGCGAATCAGCATTTCCTCGACGTCCGCGAGCGGGGTGCCGACGGTCACCTGCACGCGGCTACCGTTCAGATCGCGGCCGTCCGCGGTGACGGCTTCGTCGGCGCGCAACGATTCGAGCACGTCGCCCGACGCCTGATACGCGCGCCGCACGCGATCCTGCAACTCGCGCACGTTGCCGGGCCAGTCGTGGGCGAGACATTCGCGCAGGAAGCCCGGCGCCGCCTGCTTCGCGACTTCGGCGGTGCCGCGTGCCGCGGCTTCCAGATTCATCTCGTCGATGATCGCTTGCGCGATCAGCACCGGATCGTCGCCGCGTTCGCGCAGCGGCGGCAGCAGCACCGAGGCGGCTTCGAGACGCAACGCGAGGTCCGGGTGCAGGCTGCCGTCCGCGACGGCCGCGCGTGGCGGCTTGCGCGTTGACGCGACCAGGCGGAAATCGGTCGCGACCTGATTGGTGCCGCCCACCCGCATGAACATTTGCGAATCGAGCGCGCGCAGCAGCGCCTCCTGCTGGGCGCGCGGCAACTCGGAGATTTCATTGATCAACAGCGTGCCGCCGCTCGCCTGCTCGAAGAGGCCTACCTCGCGCTGCTCGGCGCCGCCGAACGCGCCGCGTTCGTGGCCGAACAGCAGGCTGTCGAGCGAACGGGTCGCGGTGCCGGCCGCCGCGCCGCGGCAGTCGAACGTGACGAACGGCCCCTTGCGGCGCCGGCTCATGTCGTGCAGCGTGCGCGCGGCGATCTGCTTGCCGGTGCCTGCTTCGCCGGAGATCAGCGCGGCGGCTTCGGTCGGCGCGAGATGTTCGATCGTGTCGTAGACGTGCTGGATCGTGCCGCTGCGCCCGAGCATCGAGCCGAACCGGCCGAGCTGGCGCAGCGACGCGCGCAGCGTCTGTACTTCCTCGGTCAGCTCGTAGGGACGCGGGACGCGCGCGAGCAGGCTGCGCAGGCGCGGGATGTTGACCGGCTTCAGCAGATAGTCCCAGATACCGTGCCGCAAGCCCTCGATCGCGCTCTCGACCGTCGCGTTGCCGGTCATCACGATCACCGGCAACGCGCCGCCCGGCGGGTGCGCGGGCAGATGCTGCAGCAGATCGAGGCCGCTGCCGTCCGGCAGGTTCAGGTCGACCAGCACGACGTCGGGGATGAAGCGCGTCAATGCCGCCCGGGCTTCGGCGAGCGTGGTCGCGGTGTCGACGGAGAAACCGTCGGCCGCAAGAATCGCGGACAGACCGGACAGGCTATTGGGATCGTCTTCAACAATCAGTGCGTGTGGCATGGCGAGCGCAATTTTTTGAATGGATGAAATGCCTGGCGCGCCGCTAAGGCTGCGATGACGCGCATCGCGGGCTCCGAAGGCTCTGGCGGGCTCGATGACAGGTCATGCTGGTCCTTGGGCTTCGGGAACGGGGCCCGGGCTGCGCCGCTTGCGCACCGCGCGGGCCGGGTTTGTAGTTCCTTCACTCATCCTGTCAGAAATCCCGGTTGTTGGCGAAAAACCGGCGCACTGCGAGTTCCGCTTCCGCGCGGGGGCAGCCAGGACGTTTCCGGATCAGGCCGGCGAGCCTGCCGGCGCAGTCTTCGGCCCCGGCCGGTTCGTCGTCCGTCAACCTGCACGATGCGGCCTTTTCCTTGCCGACTATCTGCTTCCACCTGCCTGCGGCGATGTCGCGGTTCACGGCGCGTCTCCCGGTTGGAAAAACAAGCTAGCCTGTCTTGCCATCAAGCAGGGACCGTGCCAAAGAAATTTTCCGAGATGTATCAACGGTTTGTTCGCAATCGGCGATGAAATCGGGGCGTCGCAATGGTAATTTTGAATAACGCTCCCGGTAAAGTTTTCCTCACTCTGCATGGCGAACCAGAAAAGAAAAAGCGCCCCAAGGGGCGCTTTTTGGCGGCGGACCGGCAGGGTGCCGACGCTGGAGAGCCGCTCGGACGCTTAGGCGCGGCTGCGGTACTCGTGGGTACGCGTGTCGATTTCGATCTTGTCGCCGATGTTGCAGAAGAGCGGCACTTGCAGTTCGAAACCGGTGTTCAGCTTGGCGTTCTTCAGCACCTTGCCCGACGACGTGTCGCCCTTGACAGCCGGTTCCGTGTAGATGATTTCGCGAACCAGCGTGGTCGGCAGTTCGACCGAGATTGCCTTCTCGTTGTAGAACACGACTTCGCAAGCCATGCCGTCTTCGAGGTAGTGCAGCGCGTCGCCCATCATTTCGGCTTCGACTTCGTACTGGTTGTAGTCGGCGTCCATGAACACGTACATCGGGTCGGCGAAGTACGAGTACGTCACTTCCTTGCGCTCGAGCACGACGACGTCGAATTTGTCGTCGGCCTTGTACACGGTTTCCATGCCCGAGCCGGTCAGCAGGTTCTTGAACTTCATCTTGACGACGGCGGCGTTACGGCCCGATTTGTTGTACTCGGCCTTTTGCACGACCATGGCGTCTGCGCCGATCATCACGACGTTGCCGGTGCGGAGTTCCTGTGCGGTCTTCATAAAACTGTCCTGTGCGAGATAAATAGCTTAACTGTTGCTCAACGGCATAGGCGCCAAGCGGCTTCGGCGTTTCGCCCATCGCCGGCCGCGCCGCGGGAAGCGGCGGCTGGCAAGCGCATGCACGAAACGGGGCCGGCCTGTGGCGGGGGCGAGCGGCGGGCCGCTTCGCGCAGCCGCCGGTGTCCGCCATCCTGCCAGTCCGTTACCTGATTTTTACCCTGTGCGGGCGTGTACACGAGTGGCGCCGACCCGCAGCATACGTTCCCTTTGCGCCCTTTTCTTGACAGCCGCGTGTCCGACCCGAAGGTTGGGGCGCATGACGCGTGTTCTACAGGGACGGGTCAGGCGGGCTGACCGGAACGTGTTGCTGGAATCGGGCCGCGCTTGCGTCGTCGGCCGTTGGATAACCGCTTATTTTAACTGAGTTTTTGCGAACAATGTCAGGTTTCCGGCGAGATCGCCCACCTGCGCGAGCTCGTCCGCCCACGCGGCGGCGCGCTGTCTCAGTGTCGGGTAGTGGCGCTGGAACTGCGCCCAGTCCGGCTGGCCCGCGCCGTTCCAGGCGTGCCAGAAGCGTTCGAGCGCGGCGCGCGCGTCGGCCGGCAGCGCGCGCGCGTAGTGGGCGAGCGCGGCGTCGAGCTTCGGCAGATGCGCGTCGTCCGCTTGCGGGTAGATGTGCCAGATGAACGGTTTCGCGGCCCATTGGGCGCGCACGAACGAATCCTCGCCGCGCACGAAGTTGACGTCGCTCGCCCACAGCAGCGCGTCGTAGCCGGTTTGCTCGGTGAAGGCGAGCGCGTGGGCGCTGAGGTTGCCGCGCGTCGCGTGCGTGCCCGCGGCAAACGACGGCAGTCCGAAAAAGCGCGCGAGCGCGCCGGAAATACGGCCTTCGGGCACCAGCAGCACGACGGGCGTGACGCTGTCGCGCCATTGTTCGAGCAGGCTGTCGACGGCCGGGTTTTCGTACGCGAACAGCGAGACGACGGTGGCCGAAGCCGGCGGCGGCGCTTCGCCGGTGGCCGCGAGCC